>NZ_VZQP01000002.1:0-269483 GCF_014397655.1 Paraburkholderia sp. UCT31 | reverse complement strand
GCCGCCGATAGCCGCCGCAAATCGAGCAACGCCGCATCCGCGCCTTGCAGACCTTCGAGGCTCGTGCCGAGCCGCTCGAGCGCATCGACGATTTCATCGATACGTCGCGCCTGAGTAGCCGCATGGTCGATCAGACCGTGAATCGCGAGCGAAACCGGATCGTCCGCGTTGGGCGTGATGCCGTATGCGCAAAACGCGCTGATTTCGCTGCCGCGCTTCGCGTTACGCGCGGCGTTGTTCGCATTCGGGTTCGCACCGTTCGCACCGTTCGCACCGTTCGCACCGTTCGCAGCCGCCGCGGCCGGGACGATGATCCGCGCCGGATTGCCGAGCGCCGTGCCACGCGCGGGCACCGGCTTCGTCACGACCGCGTTCGATCCGATCTTCGCGTCCGCGCCGACGGTGAAGCCGCCGAGCACCTTCGCGCCCGCACCGACGATCACACCACGCTCGAGCGTCGGATGCCGCTTCGCGCCGCGCGTGAGCGACGTGCCACCGAGCGTCACACCCTGGTAGATCGTGCAGTCGTCGCCGATCTGCGCGGTCTCGCCGATCACGACGCCCATGCCGTGATCGATGAACACGCGCCGCCCGACGCTCGCGCCCGGATGAATCTCGATGCCGGTCATGAAGCGCGCCATCTGGGACACGAAACGCGCGAGCCAGCGGCGCTTCGCGCGCCAGCACGCGTGAGCGATCCGATGCAGCACGAGCGCGTGCAGCCCCGGATAACACGTGAGCACTTCCCATGCGCTGCGGGCGGCGGGATCGCGCTCGCGGATCGTGGCGATATCTTCGCGAAGTCTCGTGAACATGGCAGGGACTGTATTGTTGGGGGAAAACCGTCTGCGTGAGCGAATCCGCGCGGTTTGCGCATGCGCGGGACTCTGCATTTCGCGCCATAGCTAACGGCATCGCTGCCGCTTAGCACGGCAGCAGCTTTGCTTCTAACGTTTCGTGGATTGTAGGGCGATTGCGCGAAACCTGCCGGAAGTCCCCGTCACCTGCAAGGTTGTCGTCAGACGAAGGCGGCGCATCAGGTGCGCCGTCACGGGCTGGTCAACGGACCGTCAGCCGGTCCGTCTGGTCTTGAGCAGGATGTGCTTGGCGATGCCGCGCACGATGTTGACCTCCTCGCGCTCGAGGCCCGAGCGCGCGAAGAGCCGCCGCAGCCGTGACATCAGCTTCTTCGGATTGGCCGGATCGAGAAACTCGAGCGCGACCAGTGCGCTTTCCAGATGCGCGAACATGCTCTCGATCTCGTCGCTGGCCGCCATCTGCGCGCGTGGAGCGGCGGATTCGGCCGGCGCCGCGTGTGCTCCCGCGGTGGGTGCGCCGTCGCTCGCTTCGTCGGCGCCGAGGTACGCGGTGCGTAGCTCGTAGGCGAGCACCTGCACCGCCTGCGCGAGATTGAGCGAGCTATAGGCCGGATTGGCCGGAATATGCGCGATCGCGCTGCATCGCTCGACGTCCTCGTTCGACAGGCCCGTGCGTTCGTTGCCGAACACCAGCGCGATCTCGCCGTGCATCGCCTCTGCGTGCGCGGCGGCGGCAGCCGCGCGCGGCGTCCATTGCGGCGGACCGTATTCGCGCAGTCGCGCGGTCAGCGCAATCGACCAGTGCACGCCCGTCAGTGCATCGGCGAGCGACGGCACCACGTGCACGGAGGCGAGTACGTCATCGGCGCCGCTCGCCATCGCGATCGCTTCGGGGTCGTTCTGCACGTTCGGCACGCGCGGCGACACGAGCACGAGCCGCGAAAAGCCCATGGTTTTCAGCGCGCGCGCCGCGGCGCCGACATTGCCCGGATGGCTGGGCTCGACCAGCACGAAACGCGTCGACGTGAAGCCGCCGCGCAAATCGGCCACGGCGGGGTCGGAGGAATGGTGGGTGTGCTCCACGATGAAACTCGGCTGGCTGGGACTCAAGACGCGTATGGTAGCGCCAACGGGCACCGATGCCGAATCAGGCGCACGCGCGAGCCACGCGCGCGGACGAGGGCGCAGCATCGGACCGGCACCGGCGGGCGCCTGTGCGGTACATCAGCCGCACGTGAGCGAGCATGCGCGAGGGCGCCCGGACTCAGGTAAAATACCGCTTTTCGCGTCCGGCGCCGACGTTTGCTGAAGCTCGCGTCGAACCGGTCGCACCGTTCTTATTCAATTCGTCTCCGTCGACGGAATGCTCTCCGGTTTGATAGCCGGTCTGCCGTTCCGTGCTGTTTTTGCGTCGTTGCGGCGCACGTCAGCGCAGTTTCGCGCTTATTTACCGGCCGGCAGCCGTGCTGCCCCGGCACAAGGATCAGTTTATGCATCCCATGCTCAATATCGCTGTGAAGGCCGCGCGCCGCGCAGCTCAGATCATCAACCGCGCATCGCTCGATCTCGACCTGATTCAGGTCAGCAAAAAGCAGCACAACGATTTCGTCACGGAGGTCGACAAAGCGTCCGAAGCGGCGATCATCGAAACGCTGAAGACCGCCTATCCCGATCACGCCATCCTCGCCGAAGAGTCGGGCAAGTCGGACCACGATTCCGAATACCAGTGGATCATCGATCCGCTCGACGGCACCACCAACTTCATCCACGGCTTCCCTTACTACTGCGTGTCGATCGCGCTCGCGCACAAGGGCGTCGTCGCGCAGGCCGTCGTCTACGATCCGACCCGCAACGATCTGTTCACCGCATCGCGCGGCCGTGGGGCGTTTCTCAACGATCGCCGCATCCGCGTCGCCAAGCGTGACCGCCTGGCCGACTGCCTGATCGGCACCGGCTTTCCGTTCCGCGCGCAGGACAGCCTCGAATCGTACGGCCGTCAGTTCGCCGAGATGACCGAAGCCTGCGCCGGCCTGCGCCGTCCGGGCGCCGCCGCGCTCGATCTGGCCAACGTCGCGGCCGGCCACATGGACGGCTTCTTCGAGCAGGGCCTGAACGCATGGGACGTCGCGGCGGGCAGCCTGCTGATCACCGAAGCCGGCGGCCTGGTCGGCAACTACACCGGTGATTCGGAGTTCCTGCACGTCGGCGAAGTCGTCGCGGGCAACCCGAAGGTCTACGCGCAGATGATTCCGATCCTGTCGCGCTACAGCCGCACGCGCCAGCAGTCGGCGTAAGGTGCGCCGCCGCGGCCGGTCCGCGGCAACGCATAACGGTTGCAGAGAAAAGCGGCTTCGGCCGCTTTTCTGTTGGCGGCGCTCCAGTGTGCGGAGCGTCGTGCTAAAAAGCGGGAAGTTATTCGGGGCGGTACTCCGGCGGGACCGTTCCCTGCTCCATGCCGCTTTGACCCTGCCCGACTTTCGCCCCGGGCGCAGCCTCCAATCTGCCCCATGAAAAAAGGCTTCCATACGATCATCGCCGCACAGTTCATTTCGTCGCTGGCCGACAATGCGCTGTTGATCGCCGCCATCGCCCTGCTTTCCGTGATGCGCTCGGCCGCGTGGGTTACGCCGCTGCTGCAGATTTTTTTCACGATCTCGTACGTGCTGCTCGCGCCGTTCGTCGGCGCGTTCGCCGATTCGATGCAGAAGCGCCACGTGATGTTCGTCTCCAACGCGCTGAAAGCGAGCGGCTGCCTGATGATGATTCTGGGCGTTCATCCGATGATCGCCTACGGCGTGGTCGGCTTCGGCGCAGCCGCGTATTCGCCCGCCAAGTACGGCATCCTCACCGAGCTGCTGCCCGCCGGAAAGCTCGTGGAGGCGAACGCGTGGCTCGAATCGGCGACGGTGCTGTCGACGATCGCCGGCACGATGCTCGGCGGTGCGCTGATCAGCACCGTCTTCGAGCATTTCGTCACGCGTGCGCATATGCCGCTGATCCGCTCGGCCGCCGATCTCGCGATGGGCGCGGTCATGCTCACCTACGCGATCGCCGCCGCGATCAACATCTTCATTCCGGACACTGGCGCGCGCTATCCGAACCGGCTGACCGAGCCGAATAAGCTGGTCGGCGATTTCCATCACTGCTTCCGGGTGCTGTGGGCCGACAAGCTCGCGCAGATCGCGCTGTGGGTGACCACGCTGATGTGGGGCGCCGCCGTGACGATGCAGCTGCTGGTGCTCAAATGGGCGAACGTGAACCTCGGGCTGTCGTTGTCGAAGGCGGCGGTGATGCAAGGCGTGACCGGCTTCGGCATCGCGATCGGCGCGGCGGGCGCGGCCGCGCTGATTCCATTGCGCCACTCGCTGAAGGTGTTGCCGGTCGGCGTGCTGACGGGCGCGGTGGCGATCGCGATGGCCTTCTACAACAAGGACCTGTTCCCGGCGGGCGCGGGCCTGCGCTTCGGCACGCACGTCGCGCCCTACTACATTCTGCTGGCCTATCCGCTGATGATCGTGCTCGGTGCGTTGTCGGGCTTTTTCATCGTGCCGATGAATGCGATCCTGCAGCATCGCGGCGCGACGCTGCTGTCGGCCGGTCACTCGATCGCCGTGCAGAATTTCAACCAGAACCTCGCGGTGCTGCTGATGCTCGGCGTGTACGCGCTGCTGCTCACGGCGAAGATGCCCGCGCAGTGGATCATCGTCGTGTTCGGCACCTTCATCACGCTGCTGATGTGGCTCGCGAAACGCCGCAGCGCGGCGAACGAACGCAGGGTGGACATGCGGGCGATGATCGAGGAATGAATGCACCACGGTGCTCCAGCAATGACAGCGCGAGGCTCGGCTCGACGGCCGTAACCCGCCGCGACGGCGTGCAACCCCCGCTTTGATCGAATAGGTCATGCTGACGTTCAGCTCTTGTGTTGGGCATCGTCCGTTCGGCCAGGGTCCGCTCGCCGCGCCGGCGGGTTAAACTCACGCCCTGAGCATCTACCGCAAGAAGACACGAAGGATGGGTATTCAAACCGCAGCGGCCAACGACGTCGCACAACACACGCCGATGATGCAGCAGTACCTGCGCATCAAGGCGGAGCATCCGGGCACGCTGGTGTTCTACCGGATGGGCGACTTCTACGAACTCTTTTTCGACGACGCGGAAAAAGCCGCGCGCCTGCTCGACCTGACGCTCACGCAGCGCGGCGCGTCGGCGGGCAATCCGATCAAGATGGCCGGCGTGCCGCATCACGCTGTCGAACAGTATCTGGCCAAGCTCGTGAAGCTCGGCGAATCGGTCGCGATCTGCGAACAGATCGGCGACCCGGCCACCTCGAAAGGCCCGGTCGAGCGCAAGGTCATGCGCGTGGTTACGCCTGGCACGCTGACCGACGCCGCGCTGCTGTCCGACAAGAGCGACGTCTATCTGCTCGCGCTGGGCGTCGCGCACAATCGCCGCGGTGTCGCCACGAGCGTCGGTCTCGCGTGGCTCAATCTCGCGAGCGGCGCGCTGCGCCTCGCCGAAGTCGCGCCCGATCAGGTCGCCGCCGCGCTGGAGCGCATCCGTCCCGCGGAAATTCTGGTCGCCGACGCCACCGCCGATTCGACCAGCTGGACACCGCCTGTCAACGCCAGCGCGCTCAAGCGTGTACCGGCCTGGCACTTCGATATCACCTCGGGCACGAAGCGCCTGTGCGACCAGCTCGAAGTCGCGAGCCTCGACGGCTTCGGCGCGCATTCGCTCGGCTGCGCGTGCGGCGCGGCCGGCGCGTTGCTGCTGTATGCGGCGTCCACGCAGGGCCAGCAACTGCGCCATGTGCGCAGCCTGAAGGTCGAATACGAATCCGAATACATCGGCCTCGATCCGGCCACGCGCCGCAACCTCGAACTCACGGAGACACTGCGCGGCACCGAATCGCCGACGCTGTGCTCGCTGCTCGACACCTGCTGCACGACGATGGGCAGCCGCCTGCTGCGGCACTGGCTGCATCATCCGCCGCGCGATTCGGCGGTGGCTCAGGCGCGTCAGCAGGCGATCGGCGCGTTGCTCGATGCGCCGCAGGGCGCCGACCTCGAGACATTGCGCAGCGCATTGCGGCAGATTTCGGACATCGAACGGATCACCGGACGTCTCGCGCTGCTGTCGGCGCGGCCGCGCGATCTGTCGAGCCTGCGCGATACCTTCATCGCGCTACCTGCATTGCGCGCGCAGCTCGCGGCGGTGGCCTCGAACGCGGATTCGCTCGCGCGCATCGACGCGGCGCTCGAACCGCCGCACGCGTGCGCCGATTTGCTGAAGCTCGCGGTCGCGCAAGAGCCGGCCGCGATGGTGCGTGATGGCGGCGTCATCGCGCGTGGTTATGACGCCGAGCTCGACGAACTGCGCGATATTTCGGAGAACTGCGGACAGTTCCTGATCGATCTCGAAACACGCGAACGCGCGCGCACCGGCATCAGCAATCTGCGCGTCGAGTACAACAAGGTGCACGGCTTCTATATCGAAGTCACGCGCGGCCAGACCGACAAGGTGCCGGACGACTATCGCCGTCGGCAAACGCTGAAGAATGCCGAGCGCTATATCACGCCCGAGCTGAAGACCTTCGAGGACAAAGCGCTGTCCGCGCAGGAACGCGCGCTCGCGCGCGAACGCGCACTGTACGACGCGTTGCTGCAATCGTTGCTGCCGTTCATTCCCGACTGTCAGCGCGTTGCGCTCGCGCTCGCCGAACTCGATCTGCTGGCCGCGCTCGGCGAACGCGCTCGCGCGCTCGACTGGGTTGCGCCGACGTTCTCGGCGAACGCGGGTATCGACATCGAGCAGGGTCGTCATCCGGTGGTCGAGGCGCAGGTCGAGCAGTTCATCGCCAACGATTGCTCACTCGCGACCGAGCGCAAGCTGCTGTTGATCACCGGTCCCAACATGGGCGGTAAGTCGACTTTCATGCGCCAGACCGCGCTGATCGCGCTGCTCGCTTACGTGGGCAGCTATGTACCGGCGCGGCGCGCGGCCTTCGGACCGATCGACCGCATCTTCACGCGCATCGGCGCGGCCGACGACCTCGCCGGCGGCCGCTCGACCTTCATGGTGGAGATGACCGAAGCCGCCGCGATCCTCAACGACGCGACACCGCAAAGCCTCGTGCTGATGGACGAGATCGGCCGCGGCACGTCGACGTTCGACGGCCTCGCGCTCGCGTGGGCGATCGCGCGCCACCTGCTCGCCCACAACGGCTGCTACACGCTGTTCGCGACGCACTATTTCGAGCTGACGCAACTACCCGCGGAGTTTCCGCACGCGGCCAACGTGCATCTGTCGGCAGTCGAGCACGGGCACGGCATCGTGTTCCTGCACGCGGTCAACGAGGGGCCCGCCAATCAGAGCTACGGTCTGCAGGTCGCGCAACTCGCCGGCGTGCCGAACGCGGTGATCCGCGCGGCACGCAAGCATCTCGCGCATCTGGAGCAGCAATCGGCCGCGCAGCCCGCGCCGCAACTCGATCTGTTCGCGACGCAGCCTGCCATGCTCGCCGAAGACGCGGACGACGACCACGAGGCGGCGAGCGACGCAACGCCTGCGTCGCCCGCGATGCAGACACTCGTCGAGCGTCTGCGCGGCATCGATCCGAACGATCTGCGGCCGCGCGAAGCGCTCGATCTGCTGTACGAACTGCATGAACTGGCCGTCGCGCCGGATGCGGACCACTGACACGCCGGGACACCCGCCGCCGCGCCCGCGCGGGCTTCGCGCGGCGCTGCGCCACGTGCTCGCACCGGCAGGCGGCATCGTCGTGCTCGTGGCAGTGTGCGCATGGACCGCGCCGGCGCACGCCGAGGCCTCGCGCTTCGCGTTCGCGGTGATTTCCGGCACGATGCACAGCCCCGCCGACGAAGCCGCCACGCAACGGCTGCTCGAGGCGATCGGCCGCGAGCGCGACGTGCGCTTCATCGTCTACGACGGCAATCTGAAGGGGCCAAAGGAAGTTTGCCGCGACGCGCTATTCGAGCGCCGCCACGCGCTGCTCGACAGTTCGCGCACTGCCCTCTTCTTTATCCCCGGCCAGCATGATTGGGTCGATTGCGGCACGGCGGAAGGCGGCGGCTTCGATCCGGTCGAGCGGCTCGACCAGTTGCGGCAAACGCTGTTCGCCGATCCAACGTCGATGGGGCAGAACCCGATCGCGTTGACGCGCGAGAGCGAGGTGTCGCGCTTCCGCCCGTTCCGTGAAAACGTGCGCTGGGTGGTCAACGAAACAACGAACGACAAAGCGAACACCAAAGCCGGCGACATCGTCTTCATCGGCCTGAACGCGCCGGGTCCGAACAACCACTACCTGAGCGCGGGCGGCCGCAACGGCGAGTTCGAAGATCGCGTGATCGCCAACGCATTCTGGCTCGAGCACGCGGCCGAATACGCGAAGCGCCGCGACGCGCGCGCGATCGTCGTGTTCATTCAAGGCGACTTCGACCCGGAGCGCTACGAGCGACCCGAACGGTTCGCCTGGCTGCACTTCGCACATAGCTCGCGCCGCGACGGCTTTCTGGAATTCAAGCGCAGTCTGGTCAAGCTCGCGCAGATTTTCCCCGGACCCGTGGTCGTCATTCATGCAGACGACGACCGGCCGGCCGGCGGTTTCGTCATCGATCAGCCGCTACGCAACGACAAGGGGACGGTCGTGACGAACCTCACGCGCATTGCGCTCGCGCCGCATGATCGTCTCAACCAATGGATTCAGATAGAAGCGGATTTCGGCAGGAAGCCGCCGTTCAGAGTCAGCGTGCGCGACGTGCCGAAGCAGATGCCGCTGCCCACCACGCCGCCGGTCTTGCCGCCCGCATCGCCGCGCGACGAATCCGGCGCGTCGATGCCGGTTGCGCCGGAGATGCCGAATGTGGAAGGTTTCGGGCCGGCGTCGGAATTGCCGCCCGTATTGCAGACGCCTGGAGAGTCGCAGGAGCAGCAGCCGCGCATCCCGTCCGACCAGGGCGGCAGCGACTATGGGCCCGCTATCTCAATGCCGCCGGGGTCGATACTGCCAGCCTCGCCTGCGTTGCCCGCATCGGTGCCGTCTGCCCCCGCGACGACACCGCGCATGCCCGCAAGCTCAGTGCAGGGTCGGTTTTGATCTGTCTTCTTCGTCCTCGTCTTCATCGTCGTCGAGAACTTCGAGGCCGTCCGCGCCATGCGCGTGCTCGTGCTGGATTTCGTCTTCAGTTGCCGGACGCACGTCTTTGACGGTCAACGCGAAACGCAGCGCCATGCCGGCGAGCGGATGATTGCCGTCGAGCACGACCTTGTCTTCCGCGACGTCGGTCACCACGTACACCAGCGCATCGATTTCCTCGTCGCCATCTTCGGGGGTGCCTTCGAATTGCATGCCGACTTCGAGCGGTTCCGGGAAGCGATCGCGCGGCTCGATCTTCACAAGCTCGGGATCGTATTCGCCGAACGCGTCTTGCGGCTCGAGCTGGATCTGGGTCTCGAAGCCAGCCTCGTGGCCGTCGAGCTCTTCCTCGATCTTGGGGAACGTGCCATCATAGCCGCCGTGAAGATAGACCATCGGCTCTTCGCTTTCCTCGATCAGATTGCCCTGCGCATCCGACAGCTTGTAGGCGACCGACACGACGGTGTTCTTTGCGATTTTCATTCGATTCTCCAAAATACAACTCACATTATACGATGCCCAGGCGGCCCACTCACCTCCCGGCCGATGCAGGTTCGGCAAGCAACTCGCCGTCTGCTGCAACGCCGGCCACGCGGCCCATTCTTCCGCCCTCGCCCGACGTTCCGACCGCACTTCTCGGCCATCTGAGCCCGTCGCAATTCATGCGCCGCTACTGGCAGAAAAAGCCGCTGCTGATCCGTCAGGCGATTCCGGACATCGAAGCGCCGCTGTCGCGCGACGAGCTGTTCGAGCTGGCCGATCGGGACGACGTCGAAGCGCGCCTGATCACGCACTTCCGCAACAAATGGCAGCTGGAGCACGGCCCGTTCGCGCCCGACGAACTGCCGTCCGTCAAACAGCGCGCATGGACACTGCTCGTGCAGGGCGTGGATCTGCACGACGACCGCGCGCGCGCGTTGCTCGACCGTTTCCGTTTCATGCCGGACGCGCGTCTCGACGACCTGATGATTTCGTATGCGACCGATAGCAGCGGCGTCGGCCCGCACTTCGATTCCTACGATGTGTTTCTTTTGCAAGTAAAAGGCAAGCGCCGCTGGCGCATTAGCGCGCAGAAAGATCTGACGCTGCAGCCCGGCTTGCCGTTGAAGGTTTTACAGCACTTCGAGCACGAACAGGAGTGGGTACTCGAGCCCGGCGACATGCTGTACCTGCCGCCGCACATCGCGCACGACGGCATCGCCGAGGGCGAATGCATGACCTGCTCGATCGGTTTTCGCGCGCCCTCCGAAAGCGAGCTGACCGCGCAGTTCCTCTACCACCTGGCCGAGCGCGGAGAGGCCACGGGCAAGGCGGGCGCCCTTTATCGCGACCCACGGCAGGCCGCCGTCGAACAGCCGGCCGAGTTGCCCGCGGCGCTCGTCGAACGGGTGGGCGCGATGCTTGCTAAAGTGCGATGGAATGAGCAGGACATTGCGTCGTTCCTTGGTACGTACCTCAGCGAACCCAAGCCGAGTGTCGTCTTCGATCCGCCGCAACGGCCGCTCAACGAAGCCCGTTTCATCGGCGCGGCGTCGAGATCCGGTCTACGGCTCGATCGCAAGACTAACCTGTTGTATGAACGACGTTTTTTCTTCGTAAATGGAGAAGAAATATCGTGGACCGGCGCGAAAAAATGGCTGTTTGAACTCGCAAATCTGCGGTGCATGAGTGCGAAACGCTTTGTAACACTATCGCACGATTCATCGGTGACAGCACTGCTACACGAGTGGTATTGTGCGGGCTGGATACAGGTAGGCGAGATTGCGTAACTCTGCCCGCCTGTTATACCGTACAGTGAAATTTTGTATGAGAAAGACAACGTATTGACCCGCATTTATCGACTGTCAGTACGAAAGTGCATATAATTTCCGCCCAAGCCGTAGGGAAGATTCCAGCTCGTCAAAAGAGCATCTCCACCAGCGGCCCAGGTCGGTGTTGGAGCACATTACCGGTTTTATTTTGCGCTGTTGCTTACCTTTAAACCATAAAAGGACGTGATCATGAAGAAATCCCTCCTCGTAGCATCCCTGTTGGCAGTTGTGGCACTCGCTGCATGCAACAAGAGCAACGATCAGGCTGCTGCACCGTCGGAAGCTGCGTCCGCACCGGCGGCAGCATCGCCTGCTGAAGCAGCATCGCCGGCAGTTGCAGCATCGCCGGCCGAAGCAGCATCGCCGGCCGAAGCAGCATCGCCGGCTGAAGCAGCATCGCCGGCTGAAGCAGCATCGCCGGCAGCAGGCGCAAGCCAGTAAGCCGCAACGGTTCGGCGCTGTAGCGGCGCTCCCGCTACAGCGCCTGCGCACGAAACGTTTGGAGGCTGGCCGGAAACGGCGCGAGCCGCAAACGGGAAAAGAAAAACGCCACGGATTCACATCCGTGGCGTTTTGTCATTCAGGGCCGCTTTCCGCTGCGGAGCTCGTCGCATGTGTGGAACACATCCCCTATCAAACCGGCGCCGCTGGCCCAGCGCTCTCCTCAAAGAACTCACGCACCACGTCGATCTCGCGGGTGCGCTTGAACGGCGGCAGACTCTGCCAGATGCGGCGGCCATAAGGTTTATCGACGAGACGTGTATCGCAGATCATCAGCACGCCACGATCGGTCTCCGCGCGAATCAGCCGGCCGGCGCCCTGCTTCAGCGTGATGACGGCCTGCGGCAGTTGATGCACGGCGAACGGGCTCAAGCCCTTCTTCGTCAGTGCGTCGAGCCGCGCGGCCAGCACGGGATCGTCCGGCGGCGCAAACGGCAGCTTGTCGATCACGACCAGCGACAGCGCGTCGCCGCGCACGTCCACCCCTTCCCAGAAGCTCTGACTGCCGACCAGGATCGCATTGCCGTAGGCGCGAAAGCGGTCGAGCAGTTCGGTGCGGCTCGCATCGCCCTGCACGAGCAGCGGATAGTCCCAGCCGCGCGACTCGATCGCGTCGCGCAGCTTCGCCGAGATACGATCCACCGCGCGCAGCGTCGTGCACAGCATGAAGACGCCGCCGCCCGAGGCTTCGATCGCGGGCAATGCGGCATCGAACACGGCGTCGGTGAACATCGGCGACGACGGCTGTGGCAGATTGCGCGGTACGTACAGAAGCCCTTGCGATGGATAGTCGAATGGGCTCGGCAATGTCATCGAGCGCTTCGAGTTCAAGCCCATCTGCGCCGCATAGTGCGTGAAGTCGCCGCGCACCGACAGCGTCGCCGATGTGAAGATCCACGCGCGCGGTACGCCGGCGCGCTGCTTCGCGAAAATCGGCGCGACCGACAACGGCGTTTCGTGCAGCTGCACCGTGTGCGAGAACACCTCGATCCAGCGCACCTTTTCATTCGGATCGGCGCGCTCCGCGCTGGCGTCACCCTCGCGGGTCGCAACCGCGTCGCGTTCTGCACTCGTGGGTGGCGTGGTCCAGCCGCTCAGCACGTCCTGCAACTCGCGCGCGCGACGCAAACACGCGCCGAGCGATTCGGCTCGCTCGGCCTGGCCCGCCAACGCCGAGGCCAACGCGTCGAGCTCGGCCTCGAGCGTCTCGAGCGCGGCGAACAGCGGGTGATCGTCGGGCAGCTGGCCGATCGACAGACGCACCGAGTCTTCCTTGAACGCGAGCCGCACGTCGCGCGCGGCGCGCTCGAGCGTCGCGCCGAGCTTGACCCAATCGACCGCATCGCGTGCGTGACCGAGGCCCTCGGCCACCGAATCGCGTGCGAGTTCGAGAAACTGCGCGGTCGATAGCGTCTCGCCGAAAAACAGCGTCGCGGTTTCGGGCAGCTGGTGCGCTTCGTCGAAGATGACCGTATTCGCAGTCGGCAGCAGCTCCGCCATGCCGGTATCGCGCAGCATGATGTCGGCGAAAAACAGATGGTGGTTGACCACCACGATATCGGCCTGCTGCGCTTCGCGGCGCGCCTGCATCACGAAGCAGTCCTTGTAGTAGGGACACTCCTGGCCGAGACAGTTGTCGCGCGTCGACGTGACCATCGACCACACCTGCGCCGTTTCCGGCACGCTCGCGAGTTCGGCCTTGTCGCCGGTGCGCGTGATCTTCGCGAAGCGCACGATGTCCTGCAGATACGAGGTCTCCTGGCGCGACGGCAGACGGCCGTTGTCCGCGGTGCGTTGCAGGTAGTAGTGGCACAGGTAGTTCGCGCGGCCCTTCAGCATCGCGACCGACACCGGCACCGCGAGCGCGTCGCGCACGGTCGGAATGTCGCGCTGGAACAGCTGATCCTGCAGATGCTTGGTGCCGGTCGAGACGATCACCTTGCCGCCCCACAGCATGGCCGGCACGAGGTACGCATAGGTCTTGCCGGTGCCGGTACCCGCCTCCACGATCAGCGTATTCTCACCACCGTCGACGCCATCGGCTTGCGCGTTGCTCCCGGTCGACTCAGAGACGGCTTCAGCGCCGGTCTGCTGCAGGCGCCGCGCCGGGCGCTTCTGCGTCTCGAACATCGCGGGCTCGGGCATCGCGCGGCCCGACGCCTCCATCGCCGCGGCAACCGCGCGTGCCATCTCGATCTGCGACGCACGCGGCCGATAACCGTCGATCTGCCGTGCGAGCAGACCGTTGTCGGCGAAGATGTCGTCGAGCTCGCTCGCGCGGCGCCGATTCAGCGACACACCTGGCACCGGTGCTGCCGCGCGCGGCGCGGGCGTGCCCGAAGCAGATGCGTTGTCCGGCGCGGCCCGGGATGAAGTGTCATGCGATGAATTCAAGGCAAGCGTTCCTGCTAAGTCCGGCTCGCGCACTGCGCGCCCGGCGCCTGCCAGGCCGCGAACTCAGGCGCGCGCGTCCGGTTCGAGCTGCAATTGCAGCAAGATGATGGTGTCCTTGACTTTAAGTTTGCGCTTTTTCAGGCGCTGCAACTCGAAGTCGTCGATGCCGGGTTCATCCGACATCCGGTCGATCAACCGGTCGAGTCCACTATGCTCCGATTCCAGTTGCAGAATGCGGTCGCGAAGTGTGTTTGCGTCGATGACGTGATGACGATCGCGCATGCTCGCCTCCTCTGGTCGGCGGCACGAACCGCGTGCGCGCGGTCCGATGCCTGAGGTTGCTGTCCGCCTCAAAACGCATTACGGCGACTACGGCGGCCCTGGCCACGACCGCCACGGCTTACTCTACGATACAGCCACTACAGCACGCTTACGGTTGCTCTTGTTGCTGCTTTTGCTGCTCTTCGAGCTGTTGCTGCTTCAGCTCGTCCTGACGCTTCTGCTCGGCCTTCTCGGCGGCCTGCTTTTGACGTGCTTCGACATCGAGCTTGTGCTGCGCGGCCTCGGCCTGCTTCCGCTCGAAAGTCTCCTGTTTCTGCTGGCGCTCCGCGGCCTTTTGCGCACCCTGCCGACGCGCTTCCTCGAGCTGGCGCTGGTAGTCGCTCTGCTTCTGGTCGTAGGCCTTCTGATTGGCCGCCGCCTGCGCAGGCGTGACACCACGCTGCGCCTGATCGAGCGCGTGCTGGCGCTGCTTCTCCTCGTAGGCCTGCGCATTGGCTTCGTGCTGCGGTGCCGCGGCGTTGCGCTGCGCCTGATCGAGCGCGTGCTGACGTTGCTTCTCCGCGTAGGCCTGCGCATTGGCTTCGCGCTGCGGCGCCTCGGCGTTGTGCTGCGCCTGATCGAGCGCGTGCTGACGCAGCTTTTCCTGATACGCCTGCTCGTTGCGCGCGTCTTCGGCGGCACGTTGCGGCGCTTCCGCCTCGTTTTGCGCGCGCCGCAACGCGGTGCGTTCGTCGCGTTCACGGGCGCGCTGCGCACGCTGCTCGGCGTCGAGCGCGAGCTGTTCCTTGCGGATGTCCGCCTGCACGCTGCGCATCGCGTCGCGCGCGCGGTTCAGACAGTGATTGACGAAGAAGCGGCTGTAGCAGTTGTGTTGCGCGACAGCGAATTGATAGTTGTTGTCGTCGGTGCGCTGATTGAGCACCTGTTGCCGCTCGTCGAACGACTTGTCCAGCACGGCTACGTCACTTGCGCTTTGAGGGCCGTCGGCGGTTGCGGCGGCTTGCGGGCCCGAGGCCGCGACGGGCGCCGTACCTTGCGCCGGCGTCGCGCTTTGCGCCGCGGCCGACACCGGCACGACGAGCGCTGCGGCGATCACGCACGACGCGGCAGCCGTTAAAGCCGACCGACCGAACGAGCGCAAAGAAACCAGCGGCAATTGAGACGAACCCGGCAGTGAACCCGGCAGTGAACCTGACGCCAGCGAAGAGACCAGGCGGTTGAGGGACAAGGAGATTGGCAACGTCGTAGAGGGTCAACGGAACATGCCCGAAATTCTAACACCCCCCGGTTGAGCCCTTTGGCATTTATGGCAAAATGCCCCGCTCTAGCAACCTGGTCGCGGCGCACGCCCGGCCTGTCCCGATTTGCCGCCCGCGCGCGGCCCATCACTGAGTCCGCAGGAACACCAAGACCTTATGACGGAAACCGTAGCACTCAAGATCGTCCAGCGCATCGCCACCGAACTGTCCGTCCAGCCGCGCCAGGTCGCGGCCGCAGTGGAACTTCTCGACGAAGGCGCGACCGTTCCGTTCATCGCCCGTTATCGCAAGGAAGTGACCGGCAATCTCGACGACACGCAACTGCGCAATCTCGAGGAGCGCCTGCTCTATTTGCGCGAGCTGGAAGACCGGCGCGCGGCGATCATCGCGAGCATCGACGAACAGGGCAAGCTCACCGACGAGCTGCGCGGCGCGATCGAAGGCGCCGACAGCAAACAGGTGCTCGAAGACCTCTATCTGCCATACAAACCGAAGCGCCGCACGCGCGCGCAGATCGCGCGCGAAGCCGGCTTGCAGCCGCTCGCCGACGCGCTGCTCGGCAATCCGCTGCTCGATCCGCAAGCCGAAGCCGCGGCGTACGTGGACGCGGACAAAGGCGTCGCCGATGTGAAGGCCGCGCTCGATGGCGCGCGCGACATCCTCTCCGAACAATTCGGCGAGACCGCCGAACTGCTCGGCAAGCTGCGCGACTATCTGTTCAACCAGGGCGTGGTGTCGTCGAAGGTCGTGGAAGGCAAGGAAACCGCGGAAGAGGAGAAATTCCGCGACTACTACGACTACGCCGAAACGATCCGCACGGTGCCGTCGCATCGCGCGCTCGCACTGTTCCGCGGCCGCAATGCCGGCGTGCTGATGATCAAGCTCGGCCTCGGCGAAGAGCTCGACGCGCAGGTGCCGCACCCGGGCGAAGCGCTGATCGCGCGGCACTTCGGCATCGCCAATCAGAACCGCCCCGCCGACAAGTGGCTCTCCGACGTGTGCCGCTGGTGCTGGCGCGTGAAGGTGCAGCCGCACCTCGAAAACGAGCTGCTGACCAATCTGCGCGACGAAGCCGAACACGAAGCGATCCGCGTGTTCGCGCGCAATCTGAAGGACCTGCTGCTCGCGGCGCCGGCTGGTCCGAAGGCCGTGATCGGTCTGGATCCGGGCTTGCGCACCGGCGTGAAGGTGGCGGTGGTCGACCGCACCGGCAAGGTGCTCGCGACCGACACGATCTACCCGCACGAGCCGCGCCGCGACTGGGACGGCTCGCTCGCGAAGCTCGCGCGAATCGCTGCGCAAACGCAGGCCGAGCTGATCAGCATCGGCAACGGCACCGCGTCGCGTGAGACGGACAAGCTCGCGAGCGAGCTGATCGCGCGTCACCCGGAGCTGAAGCTGCAGAAGATCGTCGTGTCCGAAGCCGGCGCGTCGGTGTACTCGGCGTCCGAGCTTGCCGCGAAGGAATTCCCCGCCATGGACGTGTCGCTGCGCGGCGCGGTGTCGATCGCGCGACGTCTGCAGGACCCGCTCGCCGAGCTCGTGAAGATCGAGCCGAAGGCGATCGGCGTCGGCCAGTATCAGCACGACGTGAACCAGCGCGAACTCGCGCGCTCGCTCGACGCGGTCGTCGAAGACTGCGTGAATGCGGTCGGCGTCGATGCGAACACCGCGTCGGTCGCGCTGCTCGCGCGGGTGTCGGGTTTAAACGCAACGCTCGCGCGCAACATCGTCGACTATCGCGATGCGAACGGGCCGTTCCCGTCGCGCGAGCATCTACGCAAGGTGCCGCGTCTCGGCGACAAGACCTTCGAGCAGGCTGCCGGCTTCCTGCGCATCAATAACGGCGAGAATCCGCTCGACCGTTCGTCGGTGCACCCGGAAGCGTATCCGGTCGTCCAGCGCATCCTCGCGAAGATCAGTAAGCAGGTCGGCGAAGTGCTCGGCAATCGCGATGCGTTGCGCGGACTGTCACCCACCGAATTCGTCGACGAGCGTTTCGGTCTTCCAACCGTGCGCGACATCCTGGTCGAACTCGAGAAGCCGGGCCGCGATCCGCGTCCCGAGTTCAAGACCGCGACGTTCCGCGAAGGTGTCGAGAAGGTCAGCGATCTGATCCCGGGCATGGTGCTCGAAGGCGTCGTGACGAACGTCGCGGCGTTCGGCGCGTTCATCGACATCGGTGTGCATCAGGATGGCCTCGTGCACGTGTCGGCGATGTCGACGAAGTTCGTGAAGGACCCGCATGAGGTCGTGAAAGCCGGTCAGATCGTCAAGGTCAAGGTGCTCGAAGTCGACGTGAAGCGCCAGCGTATCGCACTGACGATGCGTCTCGACGACGAACCCGGTGCAGCGGCCGCGCGCAGCGGCGGCGGTGCGCAGCAGGATCGCGGTGGCTCGGGCGGCAGCTTCAATCGCGGCGGAGCGGGACGCGGTGCGCCGCAACGCTCGCGCGAACCGGAGCCGGGCGGCGCGATGGCGGCTGCGTTTGCGAAGCTCAAGCAGAAGTGAGCGTCACGGACCGGAGCACGTCGTCGCACGCGCTCCGGTCCGTGACATGACTGCGTCGCGCGCTCAACCGCTTGCACGCGCGCATGAACAAAAAGCCCACGCATTGCGTGGGCTTTTTGTTTGCGCTCCCGCACGTCACGCGCGAGCCGTCAAATCTCGATCTTCGTTCCCAGTTCCACGACCCGGTTAGCCGGGATGCTGAAGAAGTCGGTCGGCTTCGCGGCGTTCTGATGCATCCACGCGAACACACGCTCGCGCCATACCGACATGCCCGGCAATTGCGTCGGCACCACCGTTTCGCGCGCGAGGAAGAATGACGTGTCCATTATTTCGAAGCTCATGTCGTGCGTGCGGCCGACGTCGAGCAGCACCGCCTTCACGTCGGGCGTTTCGTTAAAGCCGTAGGCTGCCTTCACCAACCACAGGCCACCGTTCATGTCCTTCACGGTCACGCGATCGGCGTCCTTCACGTACGGAATGTCGCGCGTGACGAAGGTCAGAAAGATCGTGCGCTCGTGCAGCACCTTGTTGTGTTTCAGATTGTGCAGCAGGCTCACCGGCACCAGCGAATCGCTGCCGGTCAGATAGATCGCGGTGCCCGACACGCGATGCGGCGGATGCGCGAGCAGGCCTTGCAGGAACGGCATCAGCGGAATACCGTCGGCGGCCGTGCGTTCCTTCACGATCATCCTGCCCTTGAACCACGTCATCAGCAGGAAGAACAGCAGGCCGCCGATGCACAGCGGCAACCAGCCGCCCTCTTCGACCTTCAGCAGGTTCGCGCCGAAAAAGCCCAGGTCGACCACCATGAACACGCCGATGATGAGCCCAACCAGCAGTTTGTTCCAGTTCCACACCTTCACCATCACGACGCAGGCAAGGATCGTCGTGATCACCATCGTTGCCGTCACCGCGATACCGTACGCGGCCGCCAGATTGTCCGAGCTCTTGAACGCGATCACGATGCACAGGATGATGAACAGCAGCATCCAGTTCACGACCGGCACATAGATCTGCCCGATCGCGAGTTCGGACGTGTGCAGGACCTTCATGCGCGGCACGTAGCCGAGCTGGATCGCCTGGCTCGTCAGCGAGTACGCGCCCGAAATCACCGCCTGCGACGCGATCACCGTCGCGACCGTCGACAGCACGACGAGCGGCAACAACGCCCAGTCCGGCGCGAGCAGGAAGAACGGATTTTCGATCGCCTTTGGGTCGTGCATCAGCAGCGCGCCCTGGCCGAAGTAGTTCAGCACGAGCGAAGGCATCACGAGCACGTACCACGCCATGCGGATCGGCTGCGCGCCGAAGTGGCCCATGTCCGCGTACAGCGCCTCCGCGCCGGTCAGCACCAGCACGACCGAGCCGAGCACCACGTAGGCCTGCAGCACGTGCGCGGCCATGAACGTGTACGCGTAGTAGGGATTGAGCGCCTGGATCACATTCGGCGACTGCATGATGTGCCACAGGCCGAGCACGGCGAGCACGAGGAACCAAAGCGTCATGATCGGCCCGAACAGACGGCCGACCGTGGCCGTGCCGTGCCGCTGGATCCAGAACAGCACGATCAGGATCACGACGGTCAGCGGAATCACCAGATGCGCCAGATGCGGCGCGGCGATCTGGAGACCTTCGACCGCCGAGATCACCGAGATTGCCGGCGTGATCACCGCGTCGCCGTAAAACATGCAGGCGCCGAAGATGCCGAGCATCATCAGAAGGCCGGCCATTTTCGATTTCTGATCGACCGAGCGCATCGCCAGCGCCATCAGCGCGAGGACGCCGCCCTCGCCGTTGTTGTCGGCGCGCATCACGAACAGCACGTACTTGACGCCGACCACGATCACGATCGCCCAGAACAGCAGCGAAATAACCCCAAGGATCGACTGATCGGTCAACGGGATGCCGTGCGACGGACTGAAGGCTTCCTTCAGCGCGTACAACGGGCTCGTACCGATGTCGCCGAACACCACTCCGATCGCGGCAATCGCAAGGGAAGGCAGTGGCTGTTTGTGTACGTGATTGTTATCTGTCATGGACGCGAGGAAATCCGTTCCCGGGCGGAAAAAACGACCGCTATTTTAAACTGCCCATCCGGTACCGCCCGGCTTGTTGTGGATACGCCACGTGGATGTCCGCGCAGTGTAGCACTGCGATATGGACGCGCCTGTCGCGGTGCGGACGTTCTGGCGCCGCGCGTGACGCATAAAAAAACGGAGCCCGACTGGGCTCCGTTTTGTGACACCCCGATGACGCGCGAGATCCGATGCGACAAAGCGTGAGGCGCGCGGCTTCGCGTCAATTGTCCGACGCCTCATCGGCCTGGGCGATGCCGCGCTTGATCCACGCGCCGAGGTTATGCGGACGCACCGTGTCCCACTCCTCGAACGGCTGATGAATCCACGGGTTGGTCGGCAGATACTGCACGTGGTAATCGGGCTTCACCTTCGAGCAGCCCTTGTACCACAGCACGGCCGAGCGCACCGCGGTGATGGCCGGATAGCGTTCCTTCAGATGCTGCTGCACGCGCGCGAGCGTGACGCCCGAATCGACGAGGTCGTCGACGAGCAGCACGTTACCGTGCAGTTCGCCGCGCGTCATCGTGATGTATTGCGCGATGTCGAGTTCGCCCTGCTGCGTGCCCGCTGCCTCGCGATAAGAGCTCGTTGCCAGAATCGCCAACGGCAGATCGTAGATGCGCGACAGCTGGTCGCCGACGCGCAGACCGCCGCGCGCGAGGCACAGGATCTTGTCGAACTTCCAGCCCGATTCGTGCACGGCAAGTGCAAGCATCTCGATCAGCCGGTGATATTCGTCCCAGCCGACCCACAGGTTCTTGTCGTCGTTGCGCGGATCTTTCATCGCGATCATGGGTACACCTTGCATCGCTTAGACCTTGAACGGATGACGCAGCAGAATCGTTTCGTCGCGGTCTGGACCGGTGGAGACCATGTCGATCGGAATGCCCGCGACTTCCTGCACGCGCGTCAGGTACGCACGCGCGTTGGCGGGCAGCTTGTCCCACTCCTTGATGCCGACGGTGCTTTCCTTCCATCCCGCAAAGGTTTCGTAGACCGGTACGCAGCGCGCGACTTCCGTCGCGCCGCGCGGCAGCAGATCGACGTTGTGGCCGTCGATCGTGTAGGCGACGCACAGCTTCACTTCGTCGAGACCGTCGAGCACGTCGAGCTTGGTCATGCACAGCCCCGTCACGCCGTTGATCTGGATCGAGCGACGCAGCGCGGAGACGTCGAGCCAGCCGGTGCGGCGCGGACGGCCGGTGACCGAGCCGAATTCCTTGCCGACGGTGGCGAGTTCGAGGCCGATCGGGTCCTGGCGCGAGGCATTGTCCGCATCGTACAGTTCGCTCGGGAACGGGCCCGAACCGACACGCGTGCAGTACGCCTTCGTGATGCCGACGATGTAGTTGAGCTTCTGCGGACCGACGCCCGCGCCCGCCGTCGCGGCACCCGCGACGCAGTTGCTCGAGGTGACGAACGGATAGGTGCCATGGTCGATGTCGAGCAGCGTGCCCTGCGCGCCTTCGAACAGCAGATTGCCGCCGTTCGCGTTGACGTCGTAGAGACGGCGCGACACGTCGGTGACCATCGGCTTCAGTCGGTCGGCGTAGCTCAGCATCGTGTCGAGCGTTTGCTGGAAGTCGACCGCGGCAGCGCCGAGGTACTGCGTGAGCACGAAGTTGTGATAGTCGAGGTTTTCGCGCAGACGCTCGGCGAAGGCTGGCGCGTCGAACAGGTCCTGCACGCGCAGGCCGCGGCGCGCGACCTTGTCTTCGTAGGCCGGGCCGATGCCGCGGCCGGTCGTGCCGATCTTGCTCGCGCCGCGGCGCGCTTCGCGGCCCTGGTCGATCGCGATGTGGTACGGCAGGATCAGCGTGGTGGCTTCGGAAATGAACAGGCGCTTCTGGACGTCGATGCCGGCGGCTTCGAGTTCGCCGATTTCCTTGAACAGCGCTTCCGGCGACAACACGACGCCATTGCCGATGTAGCACGCGACGCCGGGATGCATGATGCCCGACGGAATCAGACGCAAGATGGTTTTCTTGCCGCCGATGATAAGCGTGTGACCGGCATTGTGACCGCCCTGGAAGCGAACGACGCCCTGAGCGTGGTCCGTCAGCCAGTCGACGATCTTGCCCTTGCCCTCATCACCCCATTGGGTACCCACGACGACGACGTTGCGCCCGGGGTTCACATTCACTGCGCTGGCAGACATGTTGTTTCGTAAGCTGGTTAAAAACGTATTTTACCTAGGTTCGCGGAAGCTTCCGGAATTTTTCCGTTTCCGCTCAACGGTATGCACGTTATGTTGAGTATTGGGAGGGATGCGCGGCCGCGAAGAGTCGCTCGACCGCGCGCGATTCGGGCGGTGGTTGCGCCGCCCTCGGGCGAACGTCGGGGGACGGGTCCCCGGCAGCGTAGATCGGAACGCGCGGCTCAAGCGCGCGGTTCAACCACCCATGCGCCATTGCGCTCGACCAGCACCCGGTCGAACGCGAATTCATCGAGATCGTGCTTGTGGCCAGGCAGCGCCTGGATGACCACTTCACCGCCATCGCGCAATGCCGCGACCGCCACGCGCAACGCTTCGTCGTGCCGCCACGGCGCGAGGATCGCGCTGCTGCGCGCTTCGACCGGCGAGATCCGCGCGACTTCGCGCAGATCCAGCGAAAAGCCGGTTGCCGCGCGAGCGCGGCCATAGGCCTGACCGACGTGGTCGTAACGGCCGCCGCGCGCGACCGCGTTCGGCACGCCGTCCACGTAAGCGGAGAACATCACGCCGCTGTGGTACGCATAGCCGCGCAGATCGGCGAGGTCGATCATCACTTCGGCGCCGTCGACCTGGCTCGCGAGGAACGCGAGGTCGTCGAGCGCGCGGGCGATCGCCGGTGCATTCGGCAGACGCGCGCGGGCCTCTTCGAGCACCGACGCGTCGCCGTACAGCGTCGGCAGCGCGCGCAGCGCATCGCGAATCACCGGCGAGAATTGCGCGGTCATCTCGACCAGGCGCGGCACGTCCTTGCCGGCCAGCGCGTCGTAGAGCGCCTGGCCGAGTTCCTCGGCGGCCGGCTCGGCTTCGATCAGCGCCGCCAGCACGCCCGCGTGACACAGGTCCAGACGCACCTTCGCGAGGCCGGCGAGACGCAGCGAGTCGAGCATCAGCTGCTGGATTTCGAGGTCCGCTTCGAGCCCCGCGTGGCCGTAGATTTCCGCACCGATCTGGATCTGCTCACGCGTCGCATGCAGGCCGCGCGGGCGCGTATGCGCGACGTTGCCCGCATAGCAAAGACGCGTGACGCCCTGGCGGTTCAGCAGATGCGCGTCGATGCGCGCGACCTGCGGCGTGATGTCGGCGCGCAGACCGAGCGTGCGGCCCGACAGCTGATCGACGAGCTTGAAGGTGCGCAGATTCAGATCGTGCCCACCGCCCGTCAGCAGCGACTCGAGGTATTCGAGCAGCGGCGGCATCACCATCTCGTAGCCGTACGAGCGGAAACGGTCCAGCAAATGACGCCGCAATTCTTCGATCTTGCGGGCCTCCGACGGCAGCACGTCGGCGATATTCTCAGGAAGCAACCAGGTCGACATCGATACAGTCCTACGGCGTTGAACACGGCGTCTTGCAGCGCCGATGATGAGTGTGAATGACGTAGAGCGGCTTGATTCTGGCGGCTGACACAGACGCCCGGGCGGCGCTTTGCGGCACGCGCGCGACGCGCGGCGGCGTGGCCGGTCAGTACGCGTTTTGCTCGGGCCGGCAAAACACGCCGCAACACGCGGCGTTCGTCAGACCAGCAAGCCGGCTTCAGGTCGCGATGAACAGTAGAACCAGCCCGAGCAACATCACGATGAGCCCTCCGACACGAATCTGATGCGGCGGTCGTTCCGCTATTTTACGGAACGTGTCGCGCCAGGCGGTTGGAAAAACGAACGGAAACATCCCCTCGATAATCAGCATCAGCGCGATCGCGAGCAATAACGAACCAGCTATGTCCATGCGAGTGAAGCGGCCGCGATGCGGATGCCGCGGCCTTCGGTAATCAGCGTTTGCGCGCAGCAGGCGCGGAAGCGTCCGGGGCGACGCCGCCGGTCGGGCTACGCATGAAGCGGAAGAACTCGCTACTGGAGTCGACCACGATCAGGTCGCCCGGCTTGAAGGTCTTCCGGTACGCCTGCATGCTTTGATAAAACTGGTAGAACTGCGGATCCTTGCCGAACGCTTCGGCAGCGATCTCCGCGGCCTTTGCATCGCCTTCGCCGCGAATGCCCTGCGCCTGCGCGAGGCCGTCGGCGAGCACCGCCTGCTGCTTGGCGAGCGCGTCCGCGCGGATCTGGTTCGCTTCGGCGGCGCCCTTCGCTCGCTCGTCCGCCGCGACCTGCTGGCGCGCGGCGATCATGCGCTTGAATACCGAGTCGGCCACCGCGGCCGGGAAATCGACGCGCGTGAGTTGCACATCCACGACCGATACGCCGAGCGATGCCGCGCCCTTGTCCATCGCACCGCGGGCCTCTTCGGCGACCGCCGGTTGTTTGGCGAGCGCGTCGGACAGCGTGAACTTGCCGAACGCGTCGCCGAGCGCGCCGCGCGACAGCAGCGCGAGCCGGTCGGGCAGACTCTGCGGATCACCCTTCGTTTCGGCGATCAGCTTCAGCGGATCGGTCACGCGGAACTTGATCACCGGGTTGACCAGCAGATCAGTTTTGTCGGACGTGACGTAATGATCTTCGTCGGGTGCGTCGAGCGACTGGATGCGATTGTCGACGAACACGACCGTTTGCAGCGGCGGCGGCAGCTTCACGTGCAGCCCCGGGCCGAGCAGCGTGGGCGTCGCGTCGCCGCGCGCGGACAACACAGCCATATGCCGTTGATCGACGACGAACACCATCGACGATGCCGCGAACAGCACGATGACGACCGCGACGACGAGCGCAATGATTCGGTTCATATTCTTGTGCGCTCCTTATTGAACGTCGTCTTCGCGTATGCGATTGCGGAACGCTTCGCGCGAGCGCAGCGACGCGGCGCTCGGCCGGCTCGCTGGCGCAGGCGCGGAAGCAGCGGGTGCGGATGCGCCATCGGCGGCGGAGCCTGCCGCGGCACCGGTCTCAGCGGCCGAGGCGGCCGACGGCGCGGCCGCACTCGCCGCTTGCGGCGCGCCCGCGACAGCAGGACCCGAAGCGGCGGCGCCCGCCGCCGCGGCCTGGCGTTCGCGGTTCTGCTCGACGAGCCTGTCGAGCGGCAGATACAGCACGTTGTTGCCGTTCTTCGCGTCGACGAACACCTTGGTCGCGTTCGCGTAAATCTGCTGCATGGTTTCCATGTACAGGCGGAAGCGCACGACGGCCGGCGCCTTCGCGTATTGGGCGTAGACCTGGTTGAAGCGCTCGGCCTCGGCCTGCGCCTGCGCGACCGTGGTCTGGCTATAGGTTTTGGCTTCCTGGACCTGACGATCGACGTCGGCCTGCGCGCGCGGCAGGAGATCGGCCGCATAAGCCTGCGCATCGCGTTTCGCGCGTTCGTTTTCGTCGTGCACCTTCGCAGCGTCGGCGAACGCCGGTTGCACCTGCTCGGGCACCTGCACGCTCTGGATCGTCACGCCCGTGACTGCCAGACCGGACTGGTACTGATCGAGCGATTGCTGGATCGCCGCGATCAGCTGCTGGCGCAAAGTTTCGTGATCCTGATCGAGGATATCGCTAGTGCTCTGCGCGCCGACGATGCCGCGCACCGCCGCCTGCGCGGCGTGCATCACGCTCTGATCGGGATCGACGCTGCGAAACAGAAAGTCGTTGGGATTGCGCACCTGGTACTGCACGGCGAAGCGCACGTCGACGATGTCGCCGTCGTGCGTGAGCATTGACGCGTCCTTCACGTTCGCGAGACGCACCACATTGCTACGGCCGATCTCGACCTGGCGGATCTGCCCGACATTGACGAACTCGTGGGACTCGAACGGAAACGGCAGACGCCAGTGCACGCCCGGCGCCGCGGTATAGCGATACTTGCCGAACTGCAGCACGACGGCCGCCTGGCCATCCTGCACGACGAACACGCCGCTGCCGAGATAGATCGCGATCAGCACGCCGATCACAATGCCGACGCCGATGCGCGCGCCACGGCCGTTGTCAGGACGGCCACCGCCGACACCGCCGCCCCTGCGCCCGAAAATCCGGGACAGACGGCGATTGAAATCACGCCACATTTCGTCGAGATCGGGCGGACCTTCACCGTCGCGTGCCGGTCGCTTCGGATCGTTCGGCCGTTGCCGGTCGCCGTTGCCGTCGCCCCGGCCCCAACGCGGATCGTTCAGTGAAAGCAAGGCGCGCATACGCAGCCAGATACTCCGCTCGTTGTAATCGTTCACCTGTGTTCGTTCACCAGAGTAGACAGCGGGTCAGTGCAATTTTGGAACGGGTCAGTGCCCGAGTTCTGGAACCTTGTGGTCGTCGCGCAGTTGCGCCGTGCGGTCATCTTGCGACGCATCGAACGGCATGTCGGCAAGCGGTTCGGCTGTAGCGATTTCGGCGATGGCAGCGCGCAATGCATCCAGCCCCTGCCCGGTGCGCGCGCTCAAAAAGACGCGCGAAATATTACCATACTCGTCCCGCTCGACCGCGTCGCCACGGGCTGCCAGCTCTGGCACCGCGTCGATCTTGTTGAACACGAGCACCTGACGGATCGTGTCCGCGCCGATCGCGTGCAACACCTCGTTGACCTGATCGATCTGGTCGAGCCGCACCGCGCTCGATGCATCGACGACATGCAGCAGCAGGTCCGCGTGAATGGTTTCCTCGAGCGTCGCGCGGAACGCGGCGACGAGTTGGTGCGGCAGCTCGCGGATGAAACCGACGGTATCGGACACCACCACCTGCCCCGCCTCGTCGCCCAGATACACGCGCCGCGAGGTGGTATCGAGCGTGGCGAACAACTGGTCGGCGGCATACGCCTGCGCCTTGGTCAGCGCGTTGAAGAGCGTCGATTTGCCGGCGTTCGTGTAGCCGACGAGCGACACCGACATCGTCTGGTTGCGATTCCGCGCCCGGCGTTGCGTGCCATGCTGGCGGCGCAGCTTGTCGAGGCGGATCTTGAGCGCCTTGATGCGCTCGCCGATCAGCCGGCGGTCGGTTTCGAGCTGCGTCTCGCCTGGACCGCGCAATCCGATACCGCCCTTCTGACGTTCGAGGTGGGTCCACGCGCGAATCAGCCGGGTCGACAAATATTGCAGTTGCGCGAGTTCGACCTGCAGCTTGCCTTCGTGGCTGCGCGCGCGCTGCGCGAAAATGTCGAGGATCAGACTGGTGCGATCGACCACGCGCCGATTAAGCGCCCGCTCCAGATTGCGCTGCTGCGCAGGCGCCAGAGCATGGTTGAAGATCACGAGTTCGATGTCGTTTGCTTCGCACGCAAGGCGCAATTCTTCGGCCTTGCCGCTGCCGACGAACATCTTCGCGTCGGGACTGGAACGGCGTCCGGTGAGGGTGACCAGGGGGTTCGCGCCCGCGCTTTGCGCGAGCAGGCTGAGTTCTTCGAGACTGGCTTCGAAATCGATCTTGCCGAAGTCGATGCCAACGAGCGCTGCATTGATCAAATTGGAGGGTATCAAAATGACGCGGCCGGGAGTGATCGCCAACGGGCGACAGTGTGCCGGCCGCGGCGAGGGTTAGGACTGTTCGGAATCCGGGTGGAAATTCACCGGACGGGCAGGCACGACCGTCGAAATGGCGTGCTTGTAGACCATCTGGGTGACCGTATTCCGGAGCAACACAACGTACTGGTCGAACGATTCGATGTTCCCTTGAAGCTTGATGCCGTTGACCAGGTAGATCGACACCGGCACATGCTCTTTACGCAGTGCGTTCAAAAACGGGTCTTGTAACAATTGCCCTTTGTTGCTCATAGCAAACTCCGTATTTTTTTGCAGGTTGACTGAATTGACGGCGAAGAAAAAGAGATCCGCCGCCAACCGCTACACTATAGCTGATTTTCATTTCGACGCGCGGGCCCGGGACCCCCGGCCAAACCCAGCATACACGCGGGTTTCAGCCCAGGTATAAGACCAGCTTCAGCTTGCTTCAGCCTTTGTCCGCGTAAGGGTTCGTCGACGATCTGAACTCTATTCGCAATGGAGTCCCCGTCAGCTTGAAAGTTTCCCGGAAGCGATTTTCGAGGTACCGCTTATACGTGTCGGTGATCGCGTCGAGCGCATTGCCGTGAATCACGATAATCGGCGGATTCTGTCCGCCCTGGTGTGCGTAACGCAGCTTCGGACGCACTGGACCGCGACGGCGCGGCTGCTGGAATTCGACCGCCTCGATCAGCGCGCGCGTCAGCTTCGGCGTCGGCAGCTTCGACATCGCGGCCGTGTACGCGTCGTCGACCGAACGCATCAGCGGCCCGATTCCGGTTTTTTCCGCGGCGGAAATGAAATGGAATTTGGCGAAGTCCAGAAATTTTAGTTTGCGTTCGAGGTCGGCTTTGGTGCGCTCGCGCACATGCGGATCGAGACCGTCCCATTTGTTCACGCCAACCACCAGCGCGCGGCCCTGCTCGACGACGAAGCCAGCGATGTGCGCATCCTGATCCGAGATGTCCTGACGCGCGTCGAGCAGCAGGATCACGACGTTCGCATCGGAGATCGACTGCAGCGTCTTCACGACCGAGAACTTTTCGATCGCCTCGAACACCTTGCCGCGGCGGCGCAGGCCGGCCGTGTCGATCAGCGTATACGGCTTGCCGTTGCGCTCGAAATCGACGTAGATCGAGTCGCGCGTAGTGCCGGGCATGTCGAACGCGATCACGCGCTCTTCGCCGACCAGCGCATTGATCAGCGTCGACTTACCAACGTTCGGCCGGCCGACGATGGCGATCTTCACGCCGCGCGCTTCCTTGTCTTCCTCGTTCTCTTCCGGCTGACCGGCATACGCGACTTCGAGCGCCTCGTTGATCATGTCGGTTACGCCGTCGCCGTGCGCGGCCGAAATCGCGCGCGGATCGCCGAGACCGAGTTCGTAGAAGTCGGCCGCGACGTTGGCGTACTTCATGCCCTCGGCCTTGTTCACGACGAGGAAGATCGGCCGGCCGACCTTGCGCAGATAGTCGGCGATCGACTTGTCCTGCGGCGCGAGACCGTTGCGCCCATCGACGATGAACACGACGACGTCCGACTCCTCGACCGCCTGGCGGGTCTGGCGCGCCATCTCGTGCAGGATGCCGTCTTTCGCGACCGGCTCGAAGCCGCCGGTGTCGACGACCAGATACGGCCGCTCGCCGGCGCGTCCTTCGCCGTAATGGCGATCGCGCGTGAGACCGGGCAGGTCGGCAACCAGCGCATCACGCGAACGCGTAAGACGGTTGAACAGCGTGGATTTCCCCACATTGGGGCGCCCAACGAGGGCAATAACGGGTTTCATCTGATGTTGTTCACGGTGAAACGCGGGATCGCAACCGATCGCGCGCGTAGCGACGCCAGGCGGCCGCCACGGGGTGGCGTTCTGACGAAATTATCACGAATTCAGCCTGCTCCGGATGCGCGATCGATATGCGCATCCAGGCGGACGGGCGTGGGCTGCACAGACGCCGCCGGGGGCGCCTGCTTCAGACCGGGCTGCTCGACGGCTGACGCGCTCGTGTTCGAGGGCGTCGTTAATTTGCAAGGCCATCGACGAAGCGCACGCGCCGCCTTGCATGCCGGCGACCACAACAGCCTCAATCCGACTTGCCGGACCAGCCCGTCCGGCGATTTTTTCTATTGAGCCTGCCCGATCACGCGACGGGCAGCATGGCAACCCGACGCAGGAGCCGCACGCCAAAGCCGGCGCAGACTTCAATTAAAAAGCGCGCGGCCGGCAAAGCCGGCCTGCGCGCCCGACATCATTTATAGCGATCAGCGCGGACGATAGCCGAACAGGCCGCCGTCGCGCGTCTGTACGACCAGCGTGTCGCCAGCCAGCACCGGCGCCGCGGTAATCGCGCTGCCGTCGGTCTTCACTCGTGCGACGAGCGTGCCGTCGACGGTCGACAGGAAATGCACGAAGCCCTTGTAGTCGCCGAACACGGCCGCGCGGCCGAGCAGCGTCGGCACGCTCAGGTCGCGGTTCTTCAGCGTGTCGTTCTTCCACAGCACCGAGCCGTTGCTCACGTCGAATGCGGACACGACCGACCAGTCGTCGGCGGCGACCACGCTGCGCTCATCCTGCGCGAGGCCGCTCGTGCTCGAGAACGGCTTGCCCCACAGCGCGCGGCCCGAGTTGGCGTCGAAACAGCCAATCTGGCCCTGGAACGTCACCGCGCAGGTCTCCGAACCCACCAGCGTAGGCGGGCCGGTCACGTCGTTGATACGCTCGACCTCGGTCACGCCCTTCGGATATGACACCGGCGTTTGCCAGTAGGCGTCGCCCGTCTGCAAGTTGATCGCGGCGAACGAGCCGCCCGGGAAGCCGGCCAGCACGGCCGCGTCACCTGCGAACGTCATGCCCGACGACACGCGCAGGTTCAGCGGCACCGCGCGGTTGCGGAAGTTCCACTTCTGCTCGCCGGTTTGCGCGTTGAACGCGACGATCTGGCCGTCGATCGTGCGCACGATCACGAGGCCGTTGCCGACGAGCGGCGGCGTAATGATCTCGCCCGGCGCCTTCGCGGTCCACAGCTGCTTGCCGTCCGCGCCTAGCACGTACACGTCGCCCTTCAAGCCACCGACCGCGGTGAGCGTGCCATCGCTGCCGACGCCCGCCGACAGATCATCGTGCAACTTGACGCGCCACACGTCCTTGCCCGTTTGCGCGTCGATCTTGGCGACCGTGCCATTCGTGCCGGCAGCATACACGGCATTGCCGACCGCAACCGGCGAGAACAGGTAGCGGCCCGCCTTGCCGACGCTCGCCGACCAGGACTGCTGCACGTCGAGCACGGGTTTGAACTCGGTGAGCGGCGTCGGCACACGGCGCTCGTCTTTCGTGGATGAGCAAGCCGCCAGCGTGAGAACGGTCATCGCACAGATAACGGGCACGGCGTAACGTTTCAGCAGATTCATCGGTGGACGAAGCATTCAGGAAATTGGATTAAAGGAGACCGCCTTGCGGTCGTGGCTCGCGGCGCGCTGCGCGGGACGCTCAGCCGCCAAGCGCATCCAGCTTGAACTGGATCAGCTGGCGCGCCGAACTGTCGCTGTTCGACAGCGAGTCGAGCGCGAGCTTGTAGGCCGCGCGCGCGTCGTCGCGCTTGCCCTGGGCGGCGAGCAGGTCGCCGCGGCGGTCCGCCACGACGCCCTTGAAGGCATCGGATTGTGGCTCGGCCAGGAGCGCGAGGCCCTGGTCGTATGCCTTGTCGTCGAGCAGCAGCGATGCCATGCGCAGCTTCGCGATCTGCTTGAACTCGTCGTCCTTCGCGTGATCGATCGCCCATTGCAGCTGCGCTTTCGCGCCGGCTTCGTCGCCAGCGGCGTACAGCGCCTTGGCGGCGCCCAGCGCGGTCATCTGCGCGTAGGCAGTGCGGTCGAACTTGTCTTCCATGTCGGCGGCGACGCGCGCAATCTGCGCCTTATCGCCCGATGCCTCGGCTTGCTGAACCTGGTCATACAGCACCGCGGCTTCCGCGGCCTGACGACGCTGCCAGAAATTCCAGCCGTTCCAGCTCGCGCCTGCCAGCAACACCACCAGCACGATCCACGTGGTCGCATTGCCCCACTGCGTCCACCATGCCTTCAGACTTTCAATCGATTCTTGTTCGTCGTGGTAACTCATTGCCCGGCGATTTCCTCATTCTTGCTACGTGTGCGTGTCGAGCCAGCCGGCCCAACGACATCGCGATCAGTCGTCGCCGTCTTCGGCGGATGCAACCATCGCATTGATTAGATATTCGGTCAAGTCTTCGGCGGGCACGTTCTGTTGCTCGTTCTTACCGCCGTGGGCTTGCGTATCGCGCAGCGGTTTCACGCCGACCGTGCCGTTGGCGATCTCATCTTCGCCGAGCACGACCGCGAACGCGGCGCCGCTCGCGTCGGCGCGCTTCATCTGCGACTTGAAGCTTGCCGACTGACCGTCCGCGCTGCAATGCAGGATCACGTCGAGACCGGTATCGCGCAGACGCTCGGCGATGATGAACGCCTGCTCGCGCGCGGTGTCGCCCTGATGGACCACGTACACGTCGCAACCTTCGTCTTCCGGCACGAGCTGTTCTTCCTTCAGCAGCTCGAGAATCCGCTCGACGCCCATCGCCCAGCCGCACGCAGCCGTCGGCTTGCCGCCGAGCTGTTCGATCAGCGGATCGTAGCGGCCGCCCGCCGCGACCGTGCCTTGCGCGCCGAGTTTGTCGGTCACCCACTCGAACACGGTCAGATTGTAGTAATCGAGACCGCGCACGAGACGCGGATTGATCGTGAACGGAAGGTTGTTCGCCTTCAGCAGACGCTGCAGAGCTTCGAAGTGCGCGCGCGATTCTTCCCCAAGAAAATCGATCAGCTTCGGCGCGTTCCGCGCGACTTCCTGCAGCGCAGGATTCTTCGTATCGAGCACGCGCAGCGGGTTCGTATAGAGACGGCGCTTCGCGTCTTCGTCGAGCACGTCCATGTGCTTTTCGAAATACGCGATCAGTTCGACACGATGCGCGGCGCGCTCTTCAGCGAGGCCCAACGAGTTGATTTCGAGCTTGATGCCAGTCAGGCCGAGGTCGTCCCACAGACGCTGGCACATCATGATGATTTCCGCGTCCGCATCCGGACCCGCGAAACCGAGCGCCTCGACACCGACCTGGTGGAACTGGCGATAACGGCCGCGCTGCGGACGCTCGTGACGGAACATCGGACCGATATACCACAGACGCTTCGGGCCATCGTACAGCATGTTGTGTTCGATCGACGCGCGCACCACGGCCGCCGTATTTTCCGGGCGCATCGTCAGGTTTTCGCCGTTCAGTGCGTCGGTGAAGCTGTACATCTCTTTTTCGACGATGTCGGTCACTTCGCCGATACCGCGTGTGAACAGCTGCGTATGCTCGACGATCGGCGTGCGGATATTCTGGTATCCGTACGAACGCAGCATCGACTTGACGGTGGTTTCGAAAAATTCCCAGAGCCCGGCTTCCTGCGGAAGGATGTCGTTCATGCCCTTCACGCCAGACAGCTTCTCGAGCTTTTTCTTCTGTTCAGTCATCTGTGTTTCGATAGCGGGTATTTAGTTGAGCGCGTCGGCGCGGCCATAGCGGCGCTCGACGTAGTCGCTCACGATTTGCTGGAATTCTTGCGCGATGTTCTCGCCGCGCAGCGTCTTCACCTTTTCGCCGTCGATGAACACCGGCGCGGCCGGATTCTCGCCCGAGCCCGGCAGGCTGATGCCGATATTCGCCTGCTTCGATTCGCCCGGACCATTGACGATGCAGCCCATCACCGCGACGTGCATCTGCTCGACGCCGGGATACTGGTCGCGCCACACCGGCATCTGCTGACGAAGGTAGGTCTGGATCTGCGACGCGAGTTCCTGGAACAGCGTGCTCGTGGTGCGGCCGCAGCCGGGGCACGCGATCACCATCGGCGTGAACGACCGGAGGCCCATGGTCTGCAGAATTTCCTGACCGACGATCACTTCGCCTGTGCGCGACGCGCCCGGTTCCGGCGTCAGCGAAATACGGATCGTATCGCCAATGCCCTGCTGCAGCAGAACCGACAGCGCCGCGGTCGACGCGACGATGCCCTTCGAGCCCATGCCCGCTTCGGTCAGGCCAAGATGCAGCGCGAAATCGCAACGGCGCGCGAGTTCGCGGTACACGGCAATCAGATCCTGCACGCCGCTGACCTTGCACGACAGGATGATCTGGTCGCGCCCGAGGCCGAGTTCGACCGCACGTTCCGCCGAGCCGATCGCCGACTGGATCAACGCTTCGTACATCACGCTTTGCGCTTCCCACGGAGTGGCGCGCGAGCCGTTTTCGTCCATCATCTTCGCGAGCAGGTCCTGGTCGAGGCTGCCCCAGTTCACGCCGATGCGCACCGGCTTGTCGTATTTGACCGCCGTCTCGATCATCTGCGCGAACTGCGTGTCGCGCTTCGCGCCGTGCCCGACGTTGCCCGGATTGATCCGGTACTTCGACAGCGATTCCGCGCAGCCCGGATAGTCGCGCAGCAGCAGGTGGCCGTTGTAGTGGAAGTCGCCGATGAGCGGCACCATCACGCCCATGCGGTCGAGTTGCTCGCGGATCGCCGGAACGGCCGCCGCCGCTTCCGGCGTATTCACGGTGATACGCACCAGTTCGGACCCGGCTTGCGCCAGTTCCTTGATCTGGATAGCGGTGCCGATCGCGTCGGCGGTGTCGGTGTTGGTCATCGACTGCACGCGCACCGGCGCATCGCCGCCGACGGTCACGAGCTGGCCGCCCCAGCGGACGTTGACCGCATGCGACTTGCGCCGCATCGCGGGGCCGCCGAACACCGGCTCGTCTGAAACGATCTTGCTACAGGATTGGGATTGAGCTTCGGTTTGCATCGAAAAACCCATTTACGCCGCACGCGCTATGCAAAAACGCAGCGCCTGAATTGAAAAAGCGCCGCGGACCGGTTGACCGCGGCGCATACCGTATCTGTCAAGGCAGCGCAAAGCGCGCCACGTTGCCCTTGGCTGTCGCATATTTCGACGGATCGACCGGCTGGCCGTCGAGCGTCACCGACTCGAGACCCGCCGTGTTGCCGACCGTGACCTTGAACGGACCGACACCCGTCACTTGCTTCGGATCGCCGGCATGCACGAGGCCGGAGAACAGTTCCTTGCCGTTCTTGTCACGCACGCTGAACCAGCTGTCCTGCGTCACGCGCAGCGCGACGACCGCCTCGCGGAGCGCTGGCGTGACCGCCGGTGCCGACGCGTTCGCCACGACCGCCGGTGCATTTGCGCTCTCCATGGCGGCCTGTGCCTGAGCCTGCGAGCCGGCCTTCGGTGCCGCGGCCGTCGGTGCCGGCGTTGCCGCTGTATTCGCTGCCGGGGCCGAGCCCGGCGCGGTGCCAGTGGCAAGCGGAGCCGGCATCGGCGTTGCCGACGCAGACACCGCATTATCAGCGCTTGCCGCGTTGTCAGCCGTGGCCGCCGCATCCGGCGCCGATGCCCCTTCCGCCGCCGTCGCCGGACCCTGAGCGACCGCGCCCGAAGCCGCCGTGTCGCTGATAGTCGAACTATTCGCGCTTGCCTTCAGGCGCGCGAGCCACGCGGACGAATCACCGCCGTTAGTGCGCCACATCCCGATTGCGATGACTGCGACGACGATCGCCGCAATGCCCCACAGCCACGAACGGCTCTTATGCCCGCTGTCGCCGAGCGACAGCGAAACCTTGCCGCGCGGCAGATCCTTGCCCGATGACGCCGGCATCGACAGATTCGGCGCCGGCACGCCCTTCTCGCGACGCAGCGCCGCCGTAAAAGGCGCCGGATCGGTGCCCAGCATTTTCGCGTAGCTGCGCACGACGCCGAGTGCGAACGTCGTGTCCGGCAGATGGCTGACGTCGCCCGCCTCGAGCGCGCTCAGCTTGACGACCGACACCTTCAGCCGCGCCGACACGTCCTCGATAGTCCAGCCTTTCGACTCGCGCAACTGGGTCAAGCGCGCGCCAACCGCTGCCAACGAATCAAGGGCCGGCTGCACGACAGGCTGGACCACCGCCCTTGCAACGGGTGCCGGATGGCCATCGCTCGTGTCTGTCTCGTGCGGCTGCGGGTGCTGCGGCTCACTCATCCCAAATCCTTTCGCGTCGATTCTTTTAATCGTGCGACCGGACGGGCTCGAGCGTCACGTCCAAATCGCAGACCGTTTATAACAAAATGTGCGGCTTTGTGTACCGCTCCCGATCGATTCTGCAAACTTTCTTTTAATCGCCGGTGGCATGGGAGCATTTTTGCGCTCGCGGTGCTTTCCGCCGAACGCCGACGCCCCGCCGCCCCTCGCGATTACACGGCGCGAACCTCGATCACCTTCGCCGCCTTCCCGGTGCGCTCAGCAAGACGCGTGCGGTCTTTGACCGCGCCGGCCAGCTGACCGCAGGCAGCATCGATATCGTCGCCGCGGGTCTTGCGCACAGTGGTGACCACGGCAGCGTCCATCAACACCTGAGCAAACCGCTTGATCTGTTCCGGCTTCGAACGGATAAGGCCCGATTCGGGGAACGGATTGAACGGAATCAGATTGAACTTGCACGGCACGTTACGCGTGACGGCGAGCAACTCGCGCGCGTGCGCCTCGCTGTCGTTCACGCCATCGAGCATGCAGTATTCGAACGTAATGAAATCTCGCGGCGCGACTTTCAGATAGCGCTCGCACGCCGCCATCAGCTCGCGCAGCGGGTACTTTTTGTTGAGCGGCACCAGCACGTCGCGCAGCGCGTCGTTCGAGGCATGCAGCGACACCGCGAGCGCCACGGGCAGATCCGCGCCGAGCCGGTCCATCATCGGTACGACGCCCGAAGTGGACAACGTGACGCGCCGGCGCGACAGGCCGTACGCATTGTCGTCGAGCATCAGGCGCATGGCCGGCACGACTGCGTCGTAATTGAGCAGCGGCTCGCCCATCCCCATCATCACGACGTTCGTGACGACGCGCTCGCCCTTGCCGTCGCCCCCCATCGCGCGGCCGCCGGCATCACCACGCGACGCGCGCAGCGCAAACTCAGCCATGCGCAACTGGCCGATGATTTCGCCGGTGGTGAGATTGCGGGAGAACCCCTGCTTGCCGGTCGAGCAGAACCGGCAGTTGACCGCACACCCAGCCTGTGACGACACACACAGCGTGCCGCGCGTTTCTTCGGGGATGTAGACGGTTTCAACGGCGTTGCCGTTTCCGACGTCGATCAGCCACTTGCGTGTGCCGTCCGACGAAACGTGGTCGCTGACGACGTCCGGCATCGTGATCGCGGCGCGCCCTTTGAGCTTTTCGCGCAAGGACTTCGCGAGATCGGTCATGCCGTCGAAGTCGGCAGCGTTGTATTGATGAATCCAGCGCTGCAATTGCTTGGCGCGAAACGGTTTCTCGCCCAGGCTGTCGCAATAGGCGACGAGCCCTTGGGCGTCGAGGTCGAGAAGGTTGACGGAGGGACTGCTCGTCATATCGAATCCTGCCATTTCATTGCGAGCCTACGTTCATGCAACAAGCTGCATGAACGCCGTGCCCGTTCGCGCCCATTCCTGCTGCTTTTACCTTACTACTTTGCCGTGCAACGCGCGCGATTCATGCGATAAAACACTTCGGCTGCACGAAACGCGCCAGGCGGACACGGCTTACGACCGAGGCCAGTGCCTGACCTCAGCGCGAGGCGCTCAACGCGAGTAGACGTTGACTTGGGGGAAGAAGAATGCGATTTCAATCGCGGCCGTTTCCGATGCGTCCGAGCCGTGCACCGCGTTGGCGTCGATGCTGTCCGCGAAGTCGGCACGGATCGTGCCCTTTTCTGCCTTCTTCGGGTCAGTCGCACCCATCAGATCACGGTGTTTCAGGATCGCGTTTTCGCCTTCCAGCGCCTGCACGACCACCGGACCCGAGATCATGAATTCGACGAGGTCCTTGAAGAACGGACGTGCTGCGTGCACGGCGTAGAACTTCTCGGCGTCAGCACGCGACAGATGAACCATGCGCGATGCCACGATCTTCAGACCAGCGTTTTCAAAACGGGTATAGATCTGGCCGATCACGTTTTTGGCCACTGCGTCCGGCTTGATAATCGACAGGGTGCGCTCGATCGCCATAAAAACTCCAAAAAATTAAGAAGTTACAGATTCAAATGAATCCGCTATTGTAGCATGTTCCCCGTGCGCCATTGCGATTGAACCCTTACAGCACTGAAAGAATCAAAGCAAAGGGCGCGAAATACTGGTAGCGTAGGCCCTGTGGGCGACTGGAGGTATTGAAACTCCGTGCTGCCGCGCTAATCTTACGGATGAACGGTGCGCCCGCCGGCGCTTCGCAAATTGCCGTATCACCATCACGAAACACGCTTCCGAGGTAAGGAGAGATCATGAACGAACATCCGTATATGTTTGGCCGCAACGGCGCGGTCAGCACGGTCGAAACACGCAACCGCGTGCTACGGAATACCTACTGGCTGCTCGCGCTGTCCATGATTCCGACCGTGCTCGGCGCGTGGGTGGGTCTTGCCACCGGCTTCTCACTGTTCGCCGCCACCAGCCCCGCCATGAGCATGCTGGCATTCTTCGCGATCGCCTTCGGCTTCATGTTCGCGATCCAGCGCACCAAGGACAGCGCCGTCGGCGTCTTCGTACTGCTCGGCTTCACGTTCTTCATGGGGCTGATGCTGTCGCGCATTCTCGCGTTCGTGCTCGGCTTCTCGAACGGCCCGTCGCTGATCATGCTCGCTTTTGGTGGCACCGGTGTGATCTTCGCGGCCATGGCGACCATCGCCACGGTCAGCAAACGCGACTTCTCGGGCCTCGGCAAGTGGCTCTTCATGGGCGTGATCGTGATCCTGCTGGCTTCGGTCGCGAACGTGTTCCTGCAACTGCCGGCGCTGATGCTGACGGTTTCAGTCATGGCAATCGTGATCTTTTCCGCCTACATCATGTTTGACGTGCAGCGCGTCGTGAACGGCGGCGAGACGAATTACATCACGGCGACGCTGGCGATCTACCTGGATCTGTACAACGTGTTCGTCAATCTGCTTGCGCTGCTCGGCATTTTTGGCGGCAACCGCAATTAAGTTTGCCCGGTCGTGCGGCGTGCCCCACGCCGCACTCGACGCTCAAATTAGAAGCCCATAACGATTGCTCGTTATGGGCTTTTTCATTACCTGACCACCCGGCGCATGGCGTGCAGCGCGACCGGACGCCAACCGGGCGCCACAGTCACACCGTCAACCACGCGAAACCTTCGCTCTGCGACGCAACCACCACCTCCGTGGGAGCCGCGTCAAGCACGCCCGCCAGCGCCGCCTGCGCAAGTTCCGGCAGATTGTTCTGCTGGCTCAGATGCGCTGCGACCAGATGCCGCAAGCGCGAGCGGTCGAGCGACGCCAGGATTTCAGCTGCCGCGTGATTGTTCAGATGCCCGTGATTGCCGCCGATACGCGCCTTCAGCGACGGCGGATAACGACTGCCCGCGAGCATCTGCACGTCATGATTGCATTCGAGCACGAGCGCATCGCAGCCACTCAGCACCGCGCTGATATGCGGCGTGGAGGTGCCCACGTCGGTGAGCACGCCAAGCCGGCTCGCGCCGTTCGAGAACACGTATTGGAGCGGTTCGCGGGCGTCGTGCGGAACGGTATAAGGGAGAACGCTGAGCTCTCCGATCGATACCGCCTCGTCGCCCCACAGCACCTGCAGGTCAACATCGGCTTCGTCGGCGCCCACCGCGCGCGCGGTGCCCCAGCTCATGTACAGCGGAATCGACCACTTGCGCGCCAGCGTCAATGCGCTGCCGATGTGATCGCTATGTTCATGCGTAATCAGGATCGCGTCGAGGTGCTCGGCACTCGCGCCGAGCCGCGTCAGACGCCGCTCGACTTCGCGCGCGGAAAAACCGCAATCGAGCAGCACACTCGTGGTGACCGCACCGCTGCGCGCCTCCACCAGCAGCGCATTGCCTTCACTGCCGCTGCCGAGACTTGCGAAGCGCACGACCCGCCTTAGTTCAGTTGCGCGTGCAGCAGCGACACGATGCGCTGCGCGTCCGACGACGTGTCGATCTGCCCATTCGCGTCGACGACCGCGACCTGCGTCACCGCGTCGCCCTTCGCGCGCACGTTGACGAGGAATTCCTGGCCCGGCTTGCGCGTCGAATTGCCGCTGTAGAACAGTTTGCCGAACAGGCCTTCTTTCTTCAGTTCCTGCATCGAATCCGCGTAGCGCACGTAGTAGATGCCCTTCTCGCGATCGCGGTTGTCGACCGTAAAGTTGGTGCGATCGAGCGCGAGGCCCACACGCAGCCAGGCACGGTCGAACGACTCCTGCAGATCGAGCGTCGACGCACCCGCGTTCTGCTCGATCGTGGTCGGCGCGGCGGCGGTGCGCGCGTCGGTCAGCAGCTGCTTCGATTGTGCTTCGGTCAGGCCGAACTTCTGCATCAGCTTGGCGAGAAACAGCGCCTCGAGCGCCGGATCACGCGGACGCTCTTCCCAGCGCGAAGACGTCTTGTCCTGCCCGGTCATCACCTCTTCCATCGCGCTGTGCGTGATCGAGATATCGGTCGCGCCGTCCGGACCGCGCGATACCAGCGTGCGGAAACTGTCGCGGGTGCCCGACGAATAGGCGAAGTCGATGACCTTGCCGATCGTGCGGCGGAACCAGTCGTCCGGAATGTTCGCGCGGTTTTCCGCCCAGTCGGTCGTCATGATGCCGGTGGCCGGCGCATCGGTCTTCAGCACGAAGCCGTTTTCCTGCCAGAACTCCTGCAGCTGCGGCCAGAGCTGTTCCGGGGAACGGCCGTCGACCACCAGCCAGCGACGGTCGCCGTCGCGCTCGATATGCATGCCGAGCGGATCCTGCGCGTTCGGCTGACCTTCGGTCGCGTTGCCGGCCGCCGTGACAGCGCGCGTCGGCGTGCCACCAAGCGCCAGATTGGCCGGCGGTGCCACATAGCGCTGGTCGTTCGGCGACGTGCTCAGATCGCTCGGCACGGCGAGCGGCGGCGCGCTCGAGGTCGCCTTGTAGTTGACGCGGTCGGAAGCGAACCAGTCGTTCAGCGTGTCACAGCCGGCGAGCGTCGACAGGGCAAGCGCCAGCGCCGCCATGCGGGTTGCGTGGAGGGAAAGTGCGGAACGTTTCATGAGGTCCTTCGTGATGCTGGAACGCGATGCCTCGTTCGATCTGCCGGGAACGTGGGCTGAAGCGACGTCGGTTAATGAAATGCCGGTGGCGGTCTTGCGTGGGCGGCGGGACGGTCTCGGCCCGTTCAGCCGAGCAGGCCCGCTTCGCGCAGCGCGCCGCGCACCACTTCGTGGTATTGCGCGTCGAGCGGCGTGAGCGGCAGGCGGATGCCGCCCTGCACACGCCCCAGTTGCTGCAGCGCCCACTTCGCCGGAATCGGATTCGCTTCGGCAAACAGGTACTTGTGCAGTGACAGGAGTTTCAGATGAATCTCGCGCGCGGTCTTCACGTCCGCGGCGAGCGCGGCCTTGCACAGTTCGCTCATTGCGCGCGGCGCGACGTTCGCGGTGACCGAAATATTGCCGTGACCGCCGAGCAGCATCAGCGCGATCGCGGTGGGGTCGTCGCCGCTATAGATGCCGAAATGCGCCGGCGCCGACTTGATCAGATGCGCGGCGCGGTCGATGTTGCCCGTGGCCTCCTTCACGCCGACGATGCCCGGCACCTGCGCGCAGCGCAGGATGGTCTCGTTGCTCATGTCGGCGACGGTGCGGCCCGGCACGTTGTACAGAATCACTGGCAGATCGACGGTTTCGGCGATCTTCGCGAAATGGCGGTAGATGCCTTCCTGGGTCGGCTTGTTGTAGTACGGCACGACCTGCAGCGTGGCATCCGCGCCGACGTCCTTTGCGTGTTGCGTGAGTTCGATCGCCTCAGCGGTGGAATTGGCACCCGCGCCCGCGATGACAGGAATGCGTCCAGCGGTGTGCTCGACCGCGGTCTTGACCATCAGCACGTGTTCTTCGACCGACAGCGTGGCCGACTCGCCGCTCGTGCCGACCACGACGAGCGCATTCGTGCCTTCCTCGACGTGCCAGTCGATCAGTTTGCGAAACGCCGGCAGATCGAGGCTGCCGTCTTCGAGCATCGGAGTGATGATGGCAGGAATGCTGCCGCGGATCTGAACGCCGTCCTGGTGACCGCTGTGGTTGCCGTTAGTCATGAAACGCCATGAATATGATCAGGTAAACCGCGATTGTAGCGGATTAGCCAGCCAACTCGTAACAAGGTGGCGCTGTTGCCCGTGCGGGATCATGCGCCCGGGCCGTTTCCCGAACCGCGCAGATGCGCTGAACGTAGGCCGGACGCGGCTCGGCGAGAAATCCGTCCTGAAATGCGATCACCCGCAGGTGGCCCCGCACGGTGTCGAGCAGCTCGCCAGGCGCGAGCAAAAACGCCGGATTGGAGGGTTTGCCGACGCTTTCGTTTCCTTGCGCGAAGGTCTCGTAAACCAGTACGCCGCCGGGCGCGAGCGCGCGCAGCAACTGCGGAAAAAGCGGCCGGTGCAGGTAGTTGGTGACCACGACGGCGGCGAACGCCGCATCGGCCGGTAGTGGCCACGTCGCGCCTTCGAGATCGGCCACGAGAGGTGTGACGAGCGGCGCGTCGCGCAGCAGGTCGAGAGCAGCCGCGTCGCGATCGATCGCGGTGACCGGATGGCCGAGCGACGCAAAAAAGCGCGCATGCCGCCCGGCCCCCGACGCGACGTCGAGCACCGCGCCGCCCGGCGCGATCAGGTGCGCCCAGTGACGCACCCAGCGCGACGGTTCACCGAGGCCATGCAAGCCACTGGTAACGGGCGTGCTCATCGCTGCACCGCGGTGCGTCGGGTGCGCATCAGTTGTACGACAGCCCCATCGCCTCACGGACGTCGCGCATCGTTTCGGTCGCGAACCGGCGTGCCTTGTCGCAGCCATCGGCGACGATCGCGCGCAACAGCGACGGGTCGTCCATGTACTTCTGCGCGCGCTCGAGCATCGGCTGCTGCTCGCGCAGAATCCCTTCGACGACCGGCTGCTTGCAATCGAGGCAACCGATGCCTGCCGAGCGGCAGCCCTTCTGCACCCACTCGTGGGTCGCTTCGTCGGTATAGACCTGATGCAATTGCCACACCGGGCACTTGTCGGGATCGCCCGGATCGGTGCGGCGCACGCGCGCGGGGTCAGTCGGCATCGTACGGACCTTCTTCGTGATGGTTTCCGCGTCTTCGCGCAGGCCGATCGTGTTGCCGTACGACTTCGACATCTTCTGGCCGTCGAGACCCGGCATGCGCGACGCCTCGGTCAGCATCGCCTGCGGCTCGACGAGGATGATCTTGCGCGAACCTTCGAGATAGCCGAACAGGCGCTCGCGATCGCTCATCGACAGGCTTTGCGATTCCTGCAGCATCGCCCGCGCGCGTTCGAGCGCTTCGTCGTCGCCTTCCTGCTGATACGCGTTGCGCAACTCGTGATACAGCTTCGAGCGCTTGCCGCCGAGCTTCTTCGCGGCTTCGTTCGCCTTCTCCTCGAAGCCCGGCTCACGGCCGTACAGGTAGTTGAAACGACGGGCGATTTCGCGCGTCATCTCGACGTGCGGCACCTGGTCTTCACCGACCGGCACGAGCGAGCCGCGATACAGCAGAATGTCCGCCGCCATCAGCACCGGATAGCCGAGGAAGCCGTAGGTGGACAGGTCCTTGTCCTTCAGCTTTTCCATCTGCTCCTTGTAGGTCGGCACGCGCTCGAGCCAGCCGAGCGGCGTGCTCATGCCGAGCAGCAGCGCCAGCTCGGCATGCTCGGGCACCTTGCTCTGGATGAACAGCGTCGCCTGCGCCGGATCGATGCCGGAAGCGAGCCAGTCGATCAGCACGTCCCACACGTTCTTTTCGATCACTTCGGGCGTTTCGTAGTGCGTTGTCAGTGCGTGCCAGTCGACCACGCAAAAGAAGCACGGGTATTCGGACTGCAGCCGCACCCAGTTTTTCAGCACGCCGTGATAGTGGCCGAGGTGCAACGACCCGGTGGGCCGCATGCCGGAGAAGATACGGTCTGGGAACATGGTTATTTAGAAAAGCGAAACAAGTGGAGTCAGAATTGCGGTGATCGCGCTATACCCGAGCGTCACGAGTGGCCTCAACCAGAAACGCGTGAGCGTACCCGTCATCACCAGCGCCATCACGATGAAAAAGCCGTACGGCTCGAGCCGCGACAACGCGATCGATTGCTTCGGCGGCAACAGGGCCATCACCACGCGGCCGCCATCGAGCGGCGGCAGTGGAAACAGGTTCAGCACGCCGAGCACGAGATTGACGCCGACGCCCGCGCCCGCCATGCGCGTGAAAAACGGTTCGTTGACATTGAGCCCCGCGAGCGCAACGCCGAACACGCCCCAGAACAGCGCCTGGATGAAATTGCACACGGGCCCGGCCGCCGCGACCCATAGGCTGCCCCAGCGCGGGTTGCGCAGATTGCCGAACGCGACCGGCACCGGCTTCGCATAGCCGAACACGAACGCGCCGCTCGTCGCGAAGTACAGCAGCAGCGGAATGGCGATCGTGCCGAGCGGATCGATGTGCCGCATCGGGTTCAGCGACACGCGGCCGAGCACGTACGCGGTGTTGTCGCCGAGCCAGCGCGCGACGTAGCCATGCGCAGCCTCGTGCAGCGTAATCGCGAAGATCACCGGCAGCGCGTACACCGCAATCGTCTGTATCAGGGAAGAATCCATAGCTCGCTATTGTAACAATGCGCTCGCGCGTGTCTGTCCGCTTTCGCTCACGACGCTCACGCCGTTTCCTCGAGACCGAACGGCGCGAGCGAGCCGCGCCCTGCCCGCACCAGCACCGGCTCCGAGCCGGTCAGATCGATTACGGTGGACGGCTCGCACACGCACGCGCCGCCGTCGATCACCAGATCGAGCTGCTTTTCGAGCCGCGCGCGGATTTCCTCGGGGTCGTTCAGCGGCTCGGTTTCGCCGGGCATGATCAGTGTCGAGCCGAGCAGCGGCTGGCCGAGCTCCTCGAGAATCGCGAGCGTGATCGCGTGATCCGGCACGCGCAGGCCGATCGTCTTGCGCGACGGATGCGACACGCGCCGCGGCACTTCCTTGGTGGCCTGCAGCACGAACACGTACGGACCCGGGGTCACCGACTTAAGCAGCCTGTACTGCCAGTTGTCCACCATAGCAAAATTGGCGAGCTCCGACAGATCACGCACGAGCAGCGACAGTAGTTGCTTTTCGTCGAGTCCGCGGATGCGCCGCAGGCGTTCGACCGCATCCTTGTCGTCGAGACGGCAGGCGAGCGCGTAGGTCGAATCGGTCGGCAAGGCGACCACGCCGCCGCCGTTGATGATCTGCACGGCCTGCTTGACGAGGCGCGGTTGCGGATTGTCGGGGTGAAGCCGAAAGTATTGGGACATGGAGACTCACGATGGCGGCAGACGAACTGCGGCGGATGGGCTGCGGCGAGCAGAGCGCGTGCCGCATCCAGCCGGCCCCCGCGCGCGCCGTGCCGCTCCGGCACGGCGCGCGGTCACAGCCAGCGTTCCCAAACGGGCTTCAGATCGGCGGGTAGCGGCGGCAGTGCACCGAGTTCGACGCGGCCTTCGCCAGGCGCATGGAAGTCGGAACCGCGCGAGGCCTCGAAGCCATAGCGACGCGCGACGTCCGCATATTCGCGGTACTGGTCGGGCGTGTGGCTGCCGGTCACGACCTCGATCGCCTCGCCGCCGAGGTCGATGAATTCGCCAAAGAACGCGTCGAATTCGAGTTGCGAATATGCGTAACGACCGGGATGCGCGACGATCGCGACGCCGCCCGCGGCCTGGATCCAGCCGAGTGCGTCGGCGAGCCTGGCCCAGCGGTGCGCGACGTAAGCCGGCTTGCCGTCGCCGAGATAGCGGTCGAACACTTCCTGGGTGTTTGCGCAGTGGCCGTGCTCGACCAGGAAGCGCGCGAAATGCGTGCGCGACATCATGTCGGGATTCGATACGTAATGCAGCGCGCCCTCGTACGCGTCTGGAATGCCGAGCGTGGCCAGTTGCTCGCCGATTGCTTCGGCGCGCGCGGCGCGGCCGTCGCGCGTGCGGGCGAGACCGTCGATCAGGATCTGGCTGCCCGGATCGATGCCGAGTCCGACGATGTGCACGGTGCGCCCCGCCCACGTGACCGAAATCTCGACGCCGCTCAGGTAATCCATGCCGAGAGCCTCGGCCGCGGTGCGCGCCTCGTGCTGGCCGCCCACTTCGTCGTGATCGGTGAGCGCCCACAGCGTCACGCCGTTAGCGTGCGCGCGGCGCGCGACGTCGGCCGGCGCGAACTGGCCGTCGGAAACGGTGGAGTGGCAGTGAAGATCGGCGTTCATCGTGGTCCTGGAAGGGTTCTGGGGGCATTTTACTGCAATGCAGTAAGGGGCCGCAGGGGTATCTCGCGACGCCAGTGCCGGTTGCCGGCGTGCCGCGAGGTCAAGACCAGTCAGCGCCGATCCCGCGAGCTCCGGGCGACCCACGAGCGCCGTTTCAAACGTAGCTTCAGGCGCGGTGTCAGGTGCAGAACCCCTCGATCAACGCGGCGATCTGCTCCGGCTGGTCGTGATGCAGCATGTGCCCCGCGCCGTCGATGATCTTCTCGCGCCAATCGGGAAACGCCTGGAAACGCGCCTTGAATTCGGCGAGCGGAATGTCGCCGGCGATCTGCGCGAGCGTCGGCGAGCCGGCGGCCTCGACGTGCAGCACCTTCGCGCTGACCTTACGCCACACCGCCATCACCTCGTCGAGGCGATACAGCGTCGGGCCGCGGACCTTGTGCGCCGGATCGGCGAGCAGCATGAAGCGCCCTTCGCCATCCGGCTTCGACCAGTGCTGCGCGAGAAATTGCGCACGCCGCGGATCGAGGCGCGGATTGGTTTTGATCAGGCGCGCGGCGACCTCGTCGAGCGACGCGTAGCGCTTGAGCTGCGGTGGATCGCGCAATTCGTCGAGCCAATTGAGCAGGCGCTTCGGCGCCTGCGCCGAATGCGATCGCGCGAGCCCGAAGCCTTCCAGATCGACCACGCGCCGTACCCGCTGCGGCCGCACGCCCGCATACAGGCACACGACGTTCGCGCCCATGCTGTGACCGACGAGGTTCACCTGGCCGTCGGGCGCGTAGTGGTCGATCAGCGCGTCGAGATCGCCGAGATAGTCCTGCACCCAGTAGCTGCCGCCGCCGCGCTCGGCGACCGGCCAGTCGGACAGACCGAAGCCGCGCATGTCGGGCGCGATCACCTGCCAGTCGCCACCGAGCGCATCGACGACGAACTGGAACGACGCGCCGACGTCCATCCAGCCGTGCAGCATGAACAGTATCCGCGCATCGGAATGGCCCCAGCGCCGCACGTGCAGCCGGACGCCGCGCGCGGCAACGAACTCAGAGCGGGATGTATTCATGAACGGCGCACCCGTAAAAAAGAATGGTCGTTCGATTATAGGAACAGCGGAGCAAGAAGTGGTAACGGTTTATTGACGCGATGCTCGGTCGTCCGTTGCCTGCATGGCTTGCTGCGCATCCTGACTCGCGAGCGCGGCGAGTTCGGCATCGTCGAAACCAGCGTCGCGGCGCGCTTCGAAATTGAACGGGCCACGCAGTTTCGGCGCGTGATACTGGTCGGCGAGACGCAGATAGGTGTGGTGCGGATCGAGGCCGTCCGCGTCGCATAGGTGCCGAAACCAGCGGTTGCCGATCAGCACGTGGCCGATTTCATCGCGCAGGATCACGTCGAGAATCGTCGCCGACGCGTGATCGCCGGCCTGCTGCAAACGCGCGCGGATCGGCGGCGACGCGTCGAGGCCGCGCGCTTCGAGCGTACGCGGCACGAGCGCCATGCGCGCGAGCACGTCGCCACGGGTGCGCTCGCACATGTCCCATAGGCCGCCGTGCGCCGGGAAGTCGCCGTACGCGTGGCCATATTCGGCAAGACGCGCGGCGAGCAGCGAGTAGTGATACGCCTCTTCGGCGGCGACTTTGAGCCAGTCGGTATAGAACCCGGCGGGCATGCCGGGGAAACGCCAGACGGCGTCGAGCGCCAGATTGATCGCATTGAACTCGATGTGCGCGAGCGCGTGGAGCAGCACTGCGCGGCCCTGCGGCGACTGCATGCTGCGTCGACCGAGTTGGCGCGGTTCGACCAGTTCGGGCCGTTCGGGGCGGCCCGGCAGGGCAGCGGGCTCGGCGAGATCGAGGCCGGAGTCACAAAGCGCGCGACCGTCGAGTACCGCAGCGTACAGCTCGCGGGCCGCCGCGGCCTTCGCGGCCGGATCCCGCTCGCGCAACGCGGCGAGCGCGGCGCGGCGCGCGCACGGCGGCTCGTCGTGAGAATTCGATGCGGGAGAAGCGACAGAAACGGGCGAAGCGGCGGACGTCATGACAAACAGATCGGCGTTGGAGGCGGTAAAGACGGCGGAAAGACGGCGGCTGAGCCGCGCGCGAGCGGCCGAGCGGCTCATGCACACAACCGTTTACAATACCCGATTCGACCAACCGGCGCGCTTTCGGGCACGCCCGTCAGTTGGCGACGCAAGACCGCCAACCTCGCACCGCGCCGGCTGCGCGCCGTCCCGCCCATGCGTGGCAACCGATCAGACCATCATCGTGCACAGGATCGGAGTCACCGAAGGCCCGGCTCTGACCAACAAGGAGACATTGTGACGATTTACAAGCTGGGCGAAGCCGCCCCGATCATTCATGAAAGCGTGTTCGTCGCGGATTCGGCGAACATCATCGGCAACGTAACGCTCGAGGAGAACGCGAGCGTGTGGTTCGGCGCGACACTGCGCGGCGACAACGAGCCGATCACGATCGGCGCCGGCAGCAACGTGCAGGAAAGCGCGGTGCTGCACACCGACCCCGGCTATCCGCTGACGGTCGAGTCGAACGTGACGATCGGCCATCAGGCGATGCTGCACGGCTGCACGATCAAGGAAGGCGCGTTGATCGGAATTCAGGCGGTGGTCTTGAATGGCGCGGTGATCGGCCGCAACTGTCTGGTCGGAGCGGGCGCCATCGTCACCGAGGGCAAGGTGTTTCCCGACAATACGCTGATCCTCGGCGCGCCCGCGAAGGCGGTGCGCGAACTGACGGAAGCGGATATCGCCAACATGCAGCGCGGCGCGGCAAGCTATGCCGGGCGCCGCGAGTATTTCAAGGCGCAGCTCGTACGCATCGGCTAGACGGCCGGCGCGCGGTGCGCAAAGGCGCGGCGTCATGCCGCGTCATTCCAGCGAGGAAAAGTTGTGAGCGACCAGTTGCAAAAATTCATGTTCAGCGCGGCGCCGGTGCGCGGCGAGATCGTTTCCCTGCGCAATACCTGGCAGGACGTGCTGACGCGCCGCGATTATCCGGCGCCCGTGCGAACGATTCTGGGCGAAATGATGGCCGCGTGCGCGCTGCTGTCGGCGAACCTGAAGTTCGACGGCACGCTCGTCATGCAGATTTTCGGCGATGGCCCGGTCAAGATGCTGGTCGTGCAGTGCAGCTCGAACCTGACGATGCGCGCCACCGCGAAGCTGTCCGGCGAAGCCGCCCATACGATCGACGACACGACCTCGCTCATCGATCTGGTGAACGCGAGCGGCTACGGCCGCTGCGTGATCACGCTCGACCCGACCGCCAAGCAGCCCGGCCAGCAGCCGTACCAGAGTATCGTGCCGCTGTCGGGCGTGGATGGAGCGCTGAAGTCGATCGCCGAGGTGCTCGAGCACTATATGCATCACTCCGAGCAGCTCGACACGCGCATGTGGCTCGCGGCGAACACCGAACGCGCGGTCGGCATGCTGCTGCAGAAACTGCCGGGCGACGGCGGCATCGTCCCGCATCCGGGCGAGCTCGACGCGGATACGTGGGAACGCGTGTGCACGCTCGGCGGCACGCTGTCGCACGACGAGCTGCTGAAGGAAGAACCTGAGACGGTGTTCCGACGCCTGTTCTGGCAGGAAAACGTCCAGCATTTCGAGCCGGTTACCGCGCGCTTCGAATGCACGTGCTCGCGCGAAAAAGTCGGCGCGATGCTGAAGATGCTTGGCCGCGATGAAGTCGACAGCGTGATCGAGGAACGCGGCCACGTCGAGATTCACTGCGAGTTTTGTAATCAGCGCTACGAGTTCGACCCGGTCGACGTCGCGCAACTTTTCGTGGCCGGCGGACTCTCACAAGGTGTGACGCCGGCGGCCGCGCAGCGGCACTAGACCGCGCTTTCGCCGAAGCGGAGTACGTGCCCGTGAACTGATCGGGCTCTTCACCGCAAGTCCTGACCGCGCCGCCCCATGCCTCGTCACGGCTCGGGCGGCGCGTTGCTTTTGAGCGCGGCGTCGATACTTTGGAAGGATGCATGCGGCGCTGCGCTTTGGAAGACGCTTGCTCGAGCCTCGGACCGATGGAGATTCGACCATGAAGCACACGCTTTCGTTGATGCTTGCCGTCCTCACGGGCAGCGCGGTGCTGGCCGGCTGCTCGATCGATCCGCGTGGCCCAGCGCCGATTCTGAGCCGTCTGCCGCCCGATCAGGCCGAAGCCATCAGTCATACGCAGACGCTGACACCGGAGGAACGCGCGCGCTATGACGCGATCGAGCAACAGGTCATGTTCGAACAGAATCAGACGATGGCCGCGGACGCCGCCGCGCAAGCCTGGTCGCGCTATTACTCGCGTTCGCCGCCCGTGAGGTTTTCCGCGGGCTTCTCGAGCGGCGGCTGGGGACGTGGCTGGGGAACCGGGATCGGCGTCGGGTTCGGGCCGTATTGGGGCTGGTAGGGCGAACACGGCAGCATAAAAACAAAAAAGCGCGGTTCAAGATGAACCGCGCTTTTTTTGCGCCTTCCTGCGAGGCCGATACGAAATATCGAACCTCAGTGCACCGGCTTCTTCTCCTTCGCAGCCGCTGCCTTCCCGCCATGCTTGCGATCCGGCTTCGCGCGCGACTCCGGATTCGGCACCACATGCAGCGGCGCGACCGACACCTCACCGCGCGTCGAGGTGTTCGCCGACGGCGTATTCGCCAACGGCAACGGCTGGTTCGGCGACACGAACTGCACGAACACTTCGCCGTCCTTGACCATGCCCATTTCGTAGCGCGCCCGCTCTTCGACCGCGGCCGTGCCATTCTGCAGGTCCTGCACTTCGCCCTGGATGCGCTCGTTGCGCAGCTTCGCGTCGACATTCTTCTGCAGTTGCTGCGCGAGTTGTCCCTGCAACTCATGCACGCGCAGCCAGCCGCCGTGCCCCCACCAGAGCGGGTACTGGATCAACGCCAGCAGAACGATCAGGACAGCAGTGACAAGCCGCATGAAGTAAGCACAATAAATACGCGCCGCCCTGCGCTATACGCAGGGCGGCGAGGTCAATCAGAAACGAAGGATAACCGGCTCATCGATCGGCGTGAACAATCTGGCGAAGACCGCTTAGCGCAGATTGTAGAAGGCCGACTTGCCCGGGTAGCTCGCGATATCGCCGAGATCTTCCTCGATACGCAGCAACTGGTTGTACTTCGAGATGCGGTCGGAACGCGACAGCGAACCTGTCTTGATCTGGCCGGCGTTCAAACCGACTGCGATGTCCGCGATCGTCGAGTCTTCAGTTTCGCCCGAACGGTGCGAAATCACCGCCGTGTAGCCCGCGCGCTTGGCCATTTCGATCGCCGCGAAGGTTTCCGTCAGCGTGCCGATCTGGTTGATCTTGATCAGGATCGAGTTCGCGATGCCCTTCTCGATGCCTTCCTTCAGGATGCGCGTGTTCGTCACGAACAGGTCGTCGCCGACCAGCTGGACCTTGTTGCCGAGCTTGTCGGTCAGCGTCTTCCAGCCTTCCCAGTCGCTCTCGTGCATGCCGTCTTCGATCGACACGATCGGGAACTTGTCGGCGAGGTTCGCGAGGTAGTCCGCGAATTCCGTCGACGACAGCTGCAGGCCTTCGCCCGCGAGCTGGTACTTGCCGTCGTGGTAGAACTCGCTGGCCGCGCAGTCGAGCGCGAGCAGCACGTCTTCACCGGCGCGGTAGCCTGCTTTCTCGATGGCTTGCAAGATAGTGGACAGGCATTCCTCGTTGCTGCCGAAGTTCGGTGCGAAGCCGCCTTCGTCGCCGACTGCCGTGCTCATGCCGCGGTCCGACAGGATCTTCTTCAGCGCGTGGAACACTTCGGCGCCGCAGCGCAGTGCTTCGCGGAAGCTCGGCTGGCTGACCGGCACGATCATGAATTCCTGGATGTCCAGGCTGTTGTTCGCATGCGCGCCGCCGTTGACGATGTTCATCATCGGCACCGGCAGTTGCATGGCGCCCGAGCCGCCGAAGTAGCGGTACAGCGGCAGACCGGCCTCCTCGGCCGCGGCCTTCGCGACGGCCATCGACACGGCCAGCATCGCGTTCGCGCCGAGGCGCGACTTGTTGTCGGTGCCATCGAGCTCGAGCAGCGTCTTGTCGAGGAACGCCTGCTCGGAAGCGTCGAGACCCATGATCGCTTCGGAGATTTCCGTGTTGATGTGCTCGACGGCCTTCAGCACACCCTTGCCGCCGTAGCGGCCGGCTTCGCCGTCGCGCAGTTCGATCGCTTCGCGCGAGCCGGTCGACGCGCCTGACGGTACGGCCGCGCGCCCCATCGTGCCTGACTCGAGCAGCACGTCGCATTCGACGGTGGGGTTGCCTCGCGAATCGAGAATCTCTCGACCGATGATGTCTACGATAGCACTCATGGTTTCCTCAAAGGATGACGTTGAATTCTTTACTGTGACCTTGCATCGCGCTGTCGAACCGGAGTTGGCGCTTTAGCGCCTACTCCGGTCCCATGCAAAGCGCCTGCCGGTCCCCCCGACAGACAACTCGCGCGCCGATACGTTCGACGACCATTATGCGAAAACGCCGCGGGTCGATTATCGAGTGCGATCGTGACACGCGGCGCACACCTGAATCAGTTGAAATCGCTTTCGAGGAACGGCCCGCGCTTGACGGCCCGGTCGAGCGTGACGAGCGTCTCGAGCAGCTCGGCCATGCGATTGAGCGGCACCGCGTTCGGCCCGTCCGACTTCGCTTGCGCCGGATTCGGGTGCGTTTCCATGAACACACCGGCGACGCCGACCGCGACCGCGGCGCGCGCGAGCACCGGCACGAATTCGCGCTGGCCGCCCGAGCTCGTGCCCTGACCGCCCGGCAACTGCACCGAATGCGTCGCGTCGAACACGACCGGCGCGTTGGTCTCGCGCATGATCGCGAGCGAACGCATGTCCGACACGAGGTTGTTATAGCCGAACGACACGCCGCGCTCGCACGCCATGAAACGGTCTTCGGACAGACCCGCTTCACGCGCGGCGTCGCGCGCCTTGTCGATCACGTTCTTCATGTCGTGCGGCGCGAGAAATTGGCCCTTCTTGATGTTGACCGGCTTGCCCGAGCGCGCGCACGCGTGGATGAAGTCGGTCTGACGGCATAGGAACGCGGGCGTTTGCAGCACGTCGACGACCGACGCCACCTGCTCGATCTCGTGTTCGGCGTGCACGTCGGTCAGCACCGGCAGACCGAGCTGGCGCTTCACTTCCGACAGGATGCGCAGACCTTCGTCCATGCCCAGACCGCGAAACGACTTGCCGCTGCTGCGATTGGCCTTGTCGTACGACGATTTGTAGATGAACGGAATGTTCAGCTTCGCGCAGATTTCCTTCAGGCGGCCGGCCGTGTCGATCGTCATCTGTTCCGATTCGACGACACAGGTACCGGCGATCAGGAAAAACGGCTTGTCGAGCCCGACGTCGAAATCGCCCAGTTTCATGCTTTCTCCTCGACCCTCGACTGCTGATGCGCGAGCGCCGCTTCGACGAACGACTTGAACAGCGGATGACCGTCACGCGGCGTAGACGTGAATTCAGGGTGGAACTGGACGCCGACGAACCACGGGTGCATGCTGCGCGGCAGCTCCATCATTTCCGGCAAATCCTCGCTCGGGGTACGGGCGCTAATGATAAGGCCACCGCCTTCGAGCTGGGGCACGAAACGGTTATTCACCTCATAACGGTGACGGTGGCGTTCGTTCACATCGGTGCCGTAGATCTCTTCGGCGAGCGTGCCGGGCTTGATCGGGCAGCGCTGCGAGCCGAGGCGCATCGTGCCGCCGAGATCCGACTCTTCGGTACGCTTCTCGACTCGGCCTTCGCGGTCGTACCACTCGGTGATCAGCGCGACCACGCGGTTCTTCGTTTCCTGATCGAATTCGGTGCTGTTCGCGTCCTTCAGGCCGACGACGTCGCGGGCGAATTCGATCACGGCGAGCTGCATGCCGAGGCAGATGCCGAGATACGGCACCTTCGCTTCGCGCGCATAACGGATCGCGGCGATCTTGCCTTCGGTGCCGCGACGGCCGAAGCCGCCCGGCACGAGCACCGCGTCGAGATGCTTGAGGCTCCCGACGCCTTGCGTTTCGATTTCTTCGGAGTCGATGTACTCGATATTCACGCGCGTCGACGTATGCATCGACGCATGACGCAGCGCTTCGATCAGCGACTTGTACGACTCGGTCAGATCGACGTACTTGCCGACCATGCCGATCGTCACTTCGTGCTTCGGGTTCTGCAGCTTCTCGACGAGGTCCGACCACATGGACAGGTCCGCCGCCTTCGGCGTGAGCTTCAGCTCTTCGCAGATGATCGCGTCGAGACCCTGGTCGTGCAGCATCTGCGGAATCTTGTAGATGCTGTCCGCGTCCCACACGGAAATCACCGCGTCTTCGGGCACGTTCGAGAACAGCGAGATCTTCGCGCGCTCGTCGTCCGGAATGCGGCGGTCGGCACGGCACAGCAGCACGTGCGGCGAAATGCCGATTTCGCGCAGCTTCTGCACGCTGTGCTGGGTGGGCTTGGTTTTGAGTTCGCCGGCCGTGGCGACCCAGGGCACCAGCGTCAGGTGCACGAAGCACGCGCTGTTGCGGCCGAGGCGCAGGCTCATCTGGCGCGCGGCTTCGAGGAACGGCAGCGATTCGATGTCACCCACCGTGCCACCCACTTCGACGATCGCGACATCCGGCTCGCCGCACGTCGCAGACGCCGCGCCGCGCTCGACGAATGCCTGGATTTCGTTCGTGATGTGCGGGATGACCTGCACGGTCTTGCCGAGATAATCGCCGCGGCGTTCCTTGCGGATTACCGACTCGTAAATCTGGCCCGTGGTGAAGTTGTTGGCCTTGCGCATCTTCGTGCTGATGAAGCGCTCGTAGTGGCCGAGGTCGAGGTCGGTTTCCGCTCCGTCTTCCGTCACGAACACTTCGCCGTGCTGAAACGGGCTCATCGTGCCGGGGTCGACGTTGATGTAGGGATCGAGTTTGAGGAGGGTGACTTTAAGACCGCGCGATTCGAGGATCGCGGCGAGGGAAGCGGCGGCAATACCCTTGCCGAGGGAAGATACTACGCCGCCGGTGACGAAAACATATTTGGTCATCGCTGGATGCTCGCGGGAAAAACGGATTATACCGTAAAGGATGGTCCCGACCCAGCAAAAAACGGCCGACCCACGCGTGCCGAGGCCGCCTCGCGTGGCAGCCGGCGCAGCGGTTTGGGGCCCGCTTAGTGCGCGCAGCACGTCAGGCGGTTCGCTCCAGCTCACGCAGCATGCGTTGCACCGCGCGCGCGGTTTCGATCGGCTTTTCCATCGGATACAGATGGCTGCCCTCGATCCACTCGACATGCCCGCCGGTCGCGCGTCGCGTCGCGTCGAGCCCGGCCTGGCGGATTTCCTTCGAGCGTGTCCCGGCGATGAACCCGACCGGCACCGGCGCGCCGCGCGCGAGCCGCGCGCCGAGCGTATGCGGCAGCGTCCGGTAGATCTGGTATTCGATGCGACGATCGAACGCGAGCACCCGGGTGCCGTCGGGCGAACTCTGCAGAATGCCGAAGTCGATGTAGTCGGACAGCATGCGCTCGTCCCAGCGCGCGAACGCGGGCTTCGAATGGAAGTGCCGCCATGCTTCGTCACGGCTCGTCCATTGCGTGCGCCGCTTGCGCGTCGCGGCGGCGGGCGACAGCCGCTCGTCGAGCCCGGTCCATTGCGACACGCGCAGCATGCTGCTGCGCCAGCCGGCGATCACCGGCGAGTCGAGCATCACGACGCCCCTCACCCACTGCGGCTTTTTCAGCGCCGCCATCAGCGACAGATAACCGCCGAGCGAATGCCCGACGAGCCACACCGGCTGCTCGTACTTGCGGGCGATATCGTCAAGCAGTTGCTCGACCAGATGGGGCCAGTCCTGCGTGACCGGAAAGCGCGGATCATGGCCGATCCGCTCGATCGAGCGCACGTCGTAGTCGTCGGAGAGCTCGGCGAAGATCGTCCGGTAAGTCGAGGCCGGAAAGCCGTTCGCATGCGAGAAATGGATGATGTTTTTCAACTGCGGCGATCTCCGTTGTGTTTTTTACGCGTGGGCGGTGCTTTGCCTGTGCCGCTGCTTATACCGCTGCTTGCGCCTGTTGTCTGCGCTGTTGCACTCATCGGGCCGCGACGCGCTCAGGGCTCCATCCAGTAGCGGCGCTGCGTGTCCCGATAGCGCTCGAGCGTGAGCGCGGCGCCCTCCTCACCGCGCGCGCCCGGATCGACGTCGACCCTCACGGCGCCATCGCGATCGCTGCGCCCGAGTTCGATATGACGCGCCGCGTAGCGCGCGAACACGCCCGCATTCGGATGATGGAAGCGATTCTCGTAGCCTACCTGAAATAACGCGATGGACGGATCGATAGAGTCGAGGAACGGCTCGGTCGACGACGTTTTGCTGCCATGATGCGGCACCATCAACACTTGCGCGCGCAGCATAGCGGGATCGCGCGCGAGCAGCGCGCGTTCGGTCGGCGCTTCGATGTCAGCGGTCAGCAGGGCCGTGAAACGCGGCGCGTTCGCACCGACGAACGCCGCCGCCTGGCTTGCGTTGGTGAGCGGCAACGTGCTGACCCTCAACACGCAGCAATGCTCGTTCGCCTTGCCCGTGAGTGCCCCGACGTCAGGCCACAGCACGGCGAACTCAACACCATCCCACTGCCAGCGCTGCCCCGCCACGCACGGCAGCGTCTGCGTGCCATGCTGTTTTGCCTTCGGCCACAGCGGATTGTCCGGCTCCAGAGCAGCCACCAGCTGACGCACCTCGATCGCATCGAAAACGGCAGGGGCGCCGCCCGCATGATCCGAGTCGGCGTGACTGATCATCAGCGTATCGAGCGTCGTCACGCCTTGCGCCCGCAGGAACGGCACCACCACGCGCTCGCCAGCGTGGCTCGATTCCGGACCGGGACCCGCATCGAACAGCAACGCGTGATGCGCGGTCTGCACGAGCACCGACGAGCCCTGCCCGACATCGAGCGCAGTCAGACGGAACGCGCCTGATGGCTCGGCGAGTGCGCCGCTTGCGCTGGGCATCAGCAGCGGCAGCCACGACAGCGGCGCCGCCCAGCGCAGTGGCCAGCCGCGCGGCGCGAGACACCACAGCACACCGAGCGCCGCCGCGGCCAGCGCCCACGCATGCGGCTGCGGCAGCCACCACAGCGTCCAGCGCGGTCCCGACGCCAGTTGCAGGCCGGCCGCGAGACCATCGAGCAGCGTGTGCGCGGCGCGCCACGCGAACGCATCGAGCGGCGCGGGCATTGCGACGCCCGCGAGCACCGTCGGCGTGACGAGCAGGCTCACCCAGGGAATCGCGAACGCGTTCGCGAGCGGACCGGCGAGCGGAATTTGCGCGAACCAGTAGGCGGTCAGCGGCGCCAGCGCGACCGTCACCGCGAACTGCGCGTGAGCGGCGCTGCGCAACCGTTCGGCGAGCACGCGCAGACGCCGGATCGATACGGGACGCGCCGCGCTGCGCTCCTCGTCTTCATGATGACGGGACGCCAGTGGAACCCGCACGCGCGGCCGCCCCGACATCGCGAACAGGATCGCGCCGACTGCGCAAAACGACAGCCAGAATCCGGCCGACACGACCGCCCACGGATCGACCAGCAGCACGAGCCCGAGCGCCCACGCGAGCACCGTGGAGCGCGCTAGCTGCCGGCCGCCGACGAACGCCAGCGCGACGAGCGCGGCCATCCACAGCGCGCGTTGCGCTGGCACGTTGAAGCCCGCGAGCGCGGCATGCAGTGCGGCGAACATCGCACCGGCCGTCACGCCGACGAGCTGCGCGGGCAAGCGCAGCGGCCAGTTGCGGCCGAGCCACCCCGAACGCCTCCAGATTGCCGCCGCGAGCCAGCCGGTCAGCCCCGCGACCAAGCCGAGATGCAAGCCCGAAATCGCCACCAGATGACTCGTGCCGGTGCCGCGCATCAATTGCCAGTCGGCGGGGCTCACTTCGTCCTGCGCGCCGATCGCGAGCGCGACGACGATGCCGCGATGCGGCGCATCGGCAAGCACCGTGTCGATACGCGCACGCAACCCGGCGCGCCAGCGGTCGACCAGCACGGCGAGCCCGCGCGCGTGACCGGTCAGGCGCCGCGCATGGTCCGGCACGCTCACGTAGCCGGTCGCGCGGACGTTGCGCGCGAGCAGACTCGCCTCTGCATCGCGCACGCCGAAATTCGCGTTGCCGTGCGGGCGCTTCAGGCGCACGGTCAGACGCCAGCGTTCGCCCGGTTCGAGCCGCGGCGCCGCGGCGTCGCGCGCGATCCAGGCTAGCTGGATCACGCGCGGGAAAGCGGCGAGCCGCGCACCGTTCGTATCGACGTCGAACAGGAAGCGCGCGCCTTTGTCGTCACGCGTCGGCAATCCCTTGATCGTGCCGACCACCTCGATATCGCGCCCTTCCCACTCGTGCGGCAGGCTCACCGCGAGCCGCGTTTGCGCGCGCACGGCCGCGTAGCCGAAGCCGACGCAGATCGCCGCGCACCACACCGCGCCCCAACCGGCCACCCGCCGCATGCGAGCGTCGCGCCATACGCGGCTAGCGAGCTGGTGCGAGAAGCCCCGCTCGTATTCGCGCTGGAGCGCCGCACCGGCCGCACCTGTCACATCTGTCACACCTGTCACACCCGCCGCCGCAGCCGCTGCGCCGCCACGCAAACCCCACACCGCAACGCCGGCCGCCGTGCAGCCGACCAGTATCAACGCGCACCATGCGCCTGTATCCGGCAACACCGCCTGTCGCTGCAGCCAGACCACGCCCAACGCAAATCCACACCAGACCGCCCTCATCCGCCCTCCGTACCCGTTGGCGCCGGGCCTCGTCACCGCGCCAGCGAACGGGCAGCAGCGAGCCCGCCGGGCGAGGGGATCGCCCGACGCGAACCCTTTCGATCAACGGAATCGATTATGCAGAGGAAAGCGCGAGTCGCGGCAGCGCGGCGAGCGCGTTAGCCGTTGTGCCAAGGGCGGCTGCGTCGGAAGTGACACCGCGCAGTCGCGCGAGGCTCGCGCCGATCGCCGGAATCTGCTCGGGTGAATTGCGCTGCCTGTACATCCACGACGGCGCGATATCCGGCGCGTCGGTCTCGACGACCAGCGCATCGAACGGCAGCTGTTCGGCGAGTCGCCGGATCTGCCGGGCGCGCTCGAACGTGAGGTTGCCGCCGAACCCAAGATGCATGCCCTGATCGATGTACGCCTGCGCCTGCTGGAAACTGCCATTGAACGCGTGCGCGATGCCGCGATGAATCTGATGCCGGCGCAGCCCTTTGATCACCTGATCCTGCGATTTGCGCACATGGCAGATGACCGGCAAATCGAATTCGCGCGCGAGCTGCAACTGGCCGTTGTAGAAAAACTGCTGGCGCGCATCGTCGAGACCGTCGACGAAATAGTCGAGCCCGATCTCGCCGATGCCGACGAAGCGCGGATCGTCGAGACTCGCCTCGATCTCCATGCGCAACAGGTCGAGGTCGGCATCGACGGCGTGCGGCGTGAACAGCGGATGAATGCCGAGCGCGTACGCGCCGCCGTCGACGCGATGCGCGAGCTCGCGCACCGCCGCGAAGTTCTGTCGCCCGATCGCCGGAATCACGATGCGCGACACCCCCGCATGGCGCGCGGACGCCGCAACCGCATCACGGTCGGCGTCGAACTCCGAAGCGTCGAGATGGCAGTGCGTGTCGATCCACATGGGTTATCTCGCTGGCAAGAGGACGGACCGTGCCGGCCCGCACTCAGACCGGCACTGGCGGCTCTTCGTGCAGCACGCCGTCGCGCAACCGCATGATGCGATCACAGCGGCCCGCCAGCTCCGGGTCGTGCGTGACGATCACGAAGCTCGTCTCGAGCGTGCGCGACAGTTCGAGCATCAGGTTGAAGACCGTGTCGGCGGTGCCGCCGTCAAGGTTACCGGTCGGCTCGTCGGCGAGCACGCAGGCGGGCTTCGTGACGAGCGCACGCGCGATCGCGACACGCTGACGCTCGCCGCCCGACAGCTCGCCCGGCCGATGCTTCGCGCGATGCCCCATGCCGACGCGCTCCAGCACCGCCATGGCCTCGCGGCGCGCGACTTCGGTCGTCTCGCGACGAATCCGCAGCGGCATCGCGACGTTATCGAGCGCGGAAAACTCCGGCAACAGATGGTGAAACTGATACACGAAACCGAGCGCGCGATTGCGCAGGTCGTTGCGCTCGCGCTCGGAGAGCTTCGTGAACGGCTTGCCGAGCACCGACACGTGGCCCGCGCTCGGGTCGTCGAGACCGCCGAGCACGTGCAGCAGCGTGCTCTTGCCGGAGCCCGACGCGCCGACGATCGCGAGCTTCTCGCCGCGCCGCACGGCGAGTTGCGCATTGTTGAGCACCTGCACGTTCAGCCCGCCCTGCACGAACGCTTTGGAAATGCCGGTGGCTTCGAGCACGAACGGATGCGACGCGGAGTCCTGAGCGGTCATGGATGAATCGGTTGAGGGATGGACGAGGCGGTCATTCATAGCGCAGCGCCTCCGCCGGACGGACCTTCGCGCCGCGCCAGCTCGGATAGAGCGTCGCGAGCGCCGACAGCACGAACGCGATGAGGCCGATGCGCGCGACGTCCGCCGGAACCAGCTCGGACGGCAGCTCGCTGATGAAGTACACCGACGGCGGCAGGAATTGCACGCCGAGCAGATGCTCGATCATCGGCACGAGCCACGGAATGCTCCACGCGATCAGACAGCCGAGCACGACGCCGGTCGCCGTGCCGATGAAGCCGATCGTCACGCCCTGCACGACGAAGATCTTCATGATCGAGCCGGGCTGCGCGCCGAGCGTGCGCAGGATCGCGATATCGGCCTGCTTGTTGGTCACCGTCATCACCAGCGACGACACAAGATTGAACGCGGCCACCGCAATGATCAGCGTCAGGATGATGAACATCATGCGCTTCTCGATCTGCACCGCCGAGAACCAGGTCTTGTTCTGCTGGGTCCAGTCGCGGATGTACAGATCGCCCGACAGCGTGCGCGCGAGCTGATGCGCGACTTCCGGCGCGCGCTGCATGTCGGTGAGGCGCAGCCGCACGCCGGTCGGTGCGGGCAGCCGGAACAGCGCCTCTGCGTCCTTGATGTTGATCAGCGCGAGCGTGCTGTCGTATTCGTAATGGCCCGACTCGAAGATGCCGACCACCGTGAACTGCTTCAGGCGCGGCAGCATGCCGGCCGGCGTGATCGTGCCTTCGGGCGCGACGAGCGTGATCTTGTCGTTCAGCTGCACGCCGAGATTGGCCGCGAGATCGGCGCCGAGCACGATGCCGAAGCCGCCGGGCACGAGGTCGGCCAGCTTGCCGCCCTTCATTTCCTTGCCGATGTCCGACACTTCAGGCTCGAGCGTCGGCTCGATGCCACGCAACGCGACGCCGCTCACCGCGTCCTGGCGCGTCAGCAGCGCCTGGGCCTCGACGTAGGGCGCCGCGCCGATCACCTCCTTGTTCTGGCGCGCCTCCTTCGCGGTCAGCTGCCAGTCGGGCATCGAACCGGTCGGCGAAAAGATCTCGACGTGCGCGAGCACCGACAGCATGCGGTCGCGCACCTCTTTCTGAAAGCCGTTCATCACCGACAACACGACGATCAGCGCCGCGACGCCAAGCGCGATGCCCGACATCGACACCAGCGCGATGAACGAAATGAAGCCGTTACCGGTCGTGCGTTTGCCGGCGCGTGTGTAGCGCCAGCCAATCTGCCATTCGTAGGGAAATTTCAAGCGAATCCTTTTGTGCGTTCTTCGACTGTATGTCGGGACCGGCGGACATCGACGTCCGCCGTGCGGCCCGAGCGTCGTGATCGTTGGGCTCGCGGCGGCGCGGATCGTTCCTCGCGCGCCCGGCCGCTGTGCGGCTCTGCCGGCGCATAGAGGCGCCGCGCCGCGGTGCGCCACCCTGCCGGGTCCGGCGATCAAGCGCGAAGTTTGCCACACAATGCCGCCGGCTCGTCCAAAGGACATGCCTCGGCCGCGCCATCGACGAACCGGCCGCGCTTCGTCGAAATACTCGCACCGTTTGCCCTACAATGCGCAGCATCATGCCTGCCGACCGCCTCCATCTTCTGCTGCCCTTCGCGCTGCCTGCCGCGGCCAACGCCTCCACCGCGCTTCACGACATCCAGTGTCCCGCTCTCGACAGGCTGATCGCGCGCGCGACGCTGATCGAACGCGTGATCGGCGAGGATTTTCAGCGCACGCTGCCGCACGAGCGCTGGGTCGCGCGACAATTCGGCGCGCTGCCCGACGGCGCCTCGGCCGCCGCCGACGAAGCCCCGCTCGCGCCCTACATGCTGCGCGCCGACGGCGGCGAACCCGGCAACGCGACGTGGGCCTGCGTGCAGCCGGTACACGTGCACATCGCGCACGACCACCTGGTGCTGATCGACCCGGCGTCGCTCAATCTGTCGGACGCCGAAGCGAGCAGGCTGCTCGCGCTCGCGCGTCCGCTGATCGAGGAACTCGGCGTGCGCATCGAGGCGCCCAAGCCAATCCGCTGGTATCTGTCGAGCGACGCTTTCGGTTCGCTCGCGGGCGCGTCGCCGTTGCGCGCGAGCGGCCGCAACATCGAGATCTGGTTGCCGCACGAAGCGCATTCCGGCGAACGCTCTCGCGCGTGGATGAAGCTGCAGAACGAAGTGCAGATGGCGTGGTTCGAGCATCCGGTCAACGAAGCGCGGGAGGCGCGCGGGCTGCCGGCCGTCAACTCGATCTGGTTTCACGCGCAAGGCGCCGCGCGGAGCGTGCGCAGTCCGTTCGCGCAGGTGCTGTCCGATGCCGCCGCAACGCGCGGTCTCGCGCTCAGCGCCGGGGTCGCGACAGGCGCGCCGCCGGCGTCGTATCGCGAACTGGCCGCGGCGCTGCGCGGCACCACCAACGGCAGCGGCGCAACGCTCGTCGAACTCGACCCCTTCTCCGCGCCCTACATCGAACAGGACTGGGCGCGCTGGAACCAGGCATTCGCCGCGCTGCAGACCGACTGGTTCGCGCCCGCGCTCGCGGCATTGCAGTCGGGCGAACTCGTCGAGCTCGGCCTCACGCTGTGCGGCGACACCGGCTCGGTGACGCTGACGGTCACGCGCGGCGATCTGCGCAAATTCTGGCGGCGGCGCGTGCTGGCCTCGCTTTTCATCGAATGATCCACGGCCCTTCCGCATGACCCGAATCGTTACACGCCCCTGCTCCCCCGTCGACGCCGAAGTGTTGACCCGCTGCGGCCTGCATCCGGTGCTCGCGCGCCTGTACGCAGCGCGCGGCGTGTGCCTGCCCGAGGACGTCGAAACCGGCCTCGCGCGGCTCGTGCCGCCAGCCGAACTGAAGGGCTGCGACGCGGCCGCCGCGCTGCTCGCCGACGCGCTCCAGCAGCAGCGCCGCATGCTGGTCGTCGCCGACTACGACTGCGACGGCGCGACCGCCTGCGCGGTCGCGGTGCGCGGGCTGCGCATGTTCGGCGCGCGCATCGACTACCTGGTGCCGAACCGCATGGAGCACGGCTACGGGCTCACGCCGGACATCGTCGAGCTGGCGGCGCGTAGCGCGGCCGGCAAGCCCGATCTGCTGATCACCGTCGACAACGGCATCGCGAGCGTCGACGGCGTCGCGGCGGCCAATGCCCTCGGCATCGACGTGCTCGTCACCGACCACCACCTGCCCGGCGACGAACTGCCCGCCGCGCGCGCAATCGTCAATCCGAACCAGCCGGGCTGCACATTCCCGAGCAAGTGCCTCGCCGGCGTCGGCGTGATGTTCTACGTGCTGCTCGCGCTGCGCGCCGAACTGCGCCGCCGTGGGGCATTCGGCGACGCGCTGCCAGAGCCGCGCCTCGACGGTCTGCTCGATCTGGTCGCACTCGGCACCGTCGCCGATGTCGTCAAACTCGACGGCAACAACCGGGTGCTGGTCGCGCAAGGTCTGCAGCGCATCCGCCGCGGCCGCATGCAGCCGGGCATCGCCGCGCTGTTTCGCGCCGCCGCGCGCGATGCGCGCAACGCGTCCGGCTTCGACCTCGGCTTCGCGCTGGGACCGCGCCTGAACGCGGCGGGACGGCTGTCTGACATGTCGCTCGGCATCGAATGCCTGACCACCGACGACGTCGGCCGTGCCTGGGAACTCGCGCAGCAGCTCGACACGATGAACCGCGAGCGCCGTGAAATCGAGGCCGGCATGCAGCAGCAGGCGCTGGACGACCTGTCGACGGTCGATCCCGACGGCGCGACCACGATCACGTTGTTCAATCCGGGCTGGCATCAGGGCGTGATCGGCATCGTCGCGGGACGGCTGAAAGAGAAGTTCCACCGCCCGTCGTTCACGTTCGCGCCGGCCGACGGTACCGGCGTGCTCGTCAAGGGCTCGGGGCGCTCGATCGCGGGCTTCCATCTGCGCGACGCGCTCGATCTGATCTCGAAGCGCGAGCCGGACCTGATCGTCAAATTCGGCGGCCACGCGATGGCCGCGGGCCTGACGATCGCCGCCGCCGACGTGCCGCGCTTCACCGCCGCGTTCGAGGCGGTCGGCCGCGAATGGCTGTCCGCGCAGGCGCTCGCACGCACGATCGAAACCGACGGCGAGCTCGAAGACGCGTACTTCACGCCGCAATTCGTCGAAATGCTCGACGCGGCCGTCTGGGGCCAGGGTTTTCCGGCGCCGGTGTTCTCCGGCGAATTCGAGGTCGCCTCGCAGGCGTTGGTGAAGGACAAGCACCTGAAGCTGCAACTGCTGCGCGGCCGCCAGCGCTTCAACGCGATCTGGTTCAATCACACCGACACGCTGCCCGCGCGCACCACCGTCGCCTACCGGCTCGCGAGCGATACATGGAACGGCGTGTCGCGCGTGCAACTGATCGTCGAGCACGCGGTGAGCTGAAATCTTCCGCAAAATCAATCGCGAACACGCGCTGGGTCGCCCGCGAGGCTCCGGCGCGGCGTGCCGATCGGCTATAATTTCTGCTTTTTACGCAGAATAGAAGATCGACATGGAAGCGGAACGTCTCAACGCGATCGAAGCCTCTCTGGCCGACCTGCGCAAGCGCGCGGACGACCTACGGGGGTATCTTTGACTACGACGACAAAGCACTGCGTCTAATCGAAGTCAACCGGGAACTCGAAGACCCGGACGTCTGGAACGACTCGAAGCACGCCCAGGCGCTCGGTAAGGAAAAGAAGCTGCTCGACGACACGGTCGGCAAGCTCACGTCGATCACGAACGACGTGCGCGACGCGCAAGACCTGTTCGAGATGGCACGCGAAGAAGCCGACGACGACACGCTGCTCGCCTGCGAGGGTGACGCCCAGGCCATCGAGGCACGCGTCGCCGACATGGAATTCCGCCGGATGTTCGCGAACCCGGCCGATCCCAACAACGCCTTTCTCGACATCCAGGCCGGCGCCGGCGGCACCGAGGCGTGCGACTGGGCGTCGATGCTGCTGCGCCAGTATCTGCGTTATTGCGAGCGCAAGGGCTTCAAGACCGAAGTGCTCGAGCAGACCGAAGGCGACGTCGCCGGCATCAAGAACGCGACGATCAAGATCGAAGGCGACTACGCGTACGGCTTCCTGCGTACCGAAACCGGCGTGCACCGGCTCGTGCGCAAGTCGCCGTTCGACTCGTCGGGCGGTCGTCACACGTCGTTCTCGTCGGTGTTCGTGTACCCGGAAATCGACGACTCGATCGAAGTCGACATCAACCCGGCCGACCTGCGCATCGACACGTACCGTGCTTCGGGCGCGGGCGGTCAGCACATCAACAAGACCGACTCCGCGGTGCGTATCACGCACATGCCGTCGGGCATCGTCGTGCAGTGCCAGAACGACCGCTCGCAGCACCGCAACCGCGCCGAAGCCATGGCGATGCTGAAATCGCGCCTGTATGAAGCGGAAATCCGCAAGCGTCAGGCCGAGCAGGACAAGCTGGAAGCCGGCAAGACCGATGTGGGTTGGGGCCATCAGATCCGTTCGTACGTGCTCGACAACAGCCGCATCAAGGATCTGCGCACCAACGTCGAAATCAGTAACACGAAGAGCGTGCTCGACGGTGACCTCGATCCGTTCATCAGCGCGAGCCTGAAACAGGGCGTCTAGGCGCGCACGGCGCCGCCCCGTTCACCGATCGGGACCGCGCCTTCTTCGTTGGCGCCTTTGCGTTGCTTCCACGCTATTTGTTCGCCGTTTTTCCAGTACCGCCTGAGGTTTTTACACTGACTGGCTTCCCGCCAGCGGAGCACTCCGCGGCGGGCCACCGAATACCAAATCATCATGACTGAACCGACCCAGCCGACTGTCGTGCCCGAAGCGGACGACAACAAGATCATCGCCGAGCGCCGCGAAAAGCTGCGCGAACTGCGTGAGCGAGGCGTCGCCTATCCGAACGATTTCCGTCCCACGCACCACGCTGAAGATCTGCAGGCGCAGTACGAGCACACCGACAAGGAAGCACTCGAAGCGAATCCGCTCGAAGTCGCGATCGCCGGCCGCATGATGCTGAAACGCGTGATGGGCAAGGCAAGTTTCGCAACCGTGCGCGACGGCTCGGGTCAGATCCAGTTCTTCATCACACCGGCCGACGTCGGTCAGGAGACCTACGACGCGTTCAAGAAGTGGGACATGGGCGACATCGTCGCCGCGCGCGGCGTGCTGTTTCGCACCAACAAGGGCGAGCTATCGGTGCGCTGCACGGAGCTGCGTCTGCTGTCGAAGTCGCTGCGTCCGCTGCCGGACAAGTTCCACGGTCTCGCCGACCAGGAAATGAAGTACCGCCAGCGCTATGTCGATCTGATCGTCACGCCGGAAACGCGCCGCACGTTCGTCGCGCGCACGAAGGCGATTTCGTCGATCCGCAAGTACATGGCCGACGCGAACTTCATGGAAGTCGAAACACCGATGCTGCACCCGATTCCGGGCGGCGCGGCGGCCAAGCCGTTCTCGACGCACCACAACGCGCTCGACATGCAGATGTTCCTGCGCATCGCGCCGGAGCTGTACCTGAAGCGGCTGGTGGTGGGCGGCTTCGAGCGCGTGTTCGAGATCAATCGTAATTTCCGCAACGAGGGCGTATCCGTGCGCCACAACCCGGAATTCACGATGATCGAGTTCTACGCGGCCTACACCGATTACAAGTGGCTGATGGACTTCACCGAGCAGTTGATTCGCCAGGCGGCGATCGATGCGCTCGGCACGGCCACCATCACGTATCAGGGCCGCGAGCTCGATCTGTCGAAGCCGTTCCATCGGCTCACGATCACGCAGGCGATCCAGAAATACGCGCCGCAATACACGAACGAGCAGCTCGCCGACGGCACGTTCCTGCGCGCCGAGCTGAAGAAGTTCGGCGTCGATGCGTCGCAGCCGCAGTTCCTCAACGCGGGCGTCGGCTCGCTGCAACTGGCGCTGTTCGAAGAGACCGCCGAGTCGCAACTGTGGGAGCCGACCTACATCATCGACTACCCGATCGAGGTGTCGCCGCTCGCGCGTGCGTCGGACAAGGTGGCAGGCATCACCGAGCGTTTCGAGCTGTTCATCACCGGCCGCGAAATCGCCAACGGGTTCTCGGAGCTCAACGATCCGGAAGATCAGGCCGCGCGCTTCAGGAAGCAGGTCGACCAGAAAGACGCCGGCGACGAGGAAGCGATGTTCTACGACGCCGACTACATCCGCGCGCTCGAGTACGGCATGCCGCCGGCGGGCGGCTGCGGTATCGGCATCGATCGTCTGGTCATGATGCTGACCGATAGCCCGAGCATCCGGGACGTGATTCTGTTCCCGCATCTGCGTCGCGAAGACTGAGCGACGCTGGGCGCGAGCGCTCGTTGTGCTTCGCGCGCAATGCGATGGTTTGAAGAGCGCCCGGTTGATGCCGGGCGTTTTTTTGCGCGCGTTTTCGCTTTGCGGGACCGTTTTCTGCTCCTCCTCGTTTGTAACCAGCGGTAAAAGCTTCACGACCGCGCGCAAGTCGCCGTGGTCGCAACAATCTTAAAAGCTTGCTGAGACCAAGGCGCGCCACGTAGAGGCGACCGATCCACACCCCTGGCCGCCACCGGGCCGGTTACAAATAGAAACGCTGCCCGGATCGAATTGCCCCACACTCAGTCTCACAAGAAGTCGGCTCTGTCAGAAACGGAGGCCCTACATGGACACCCCTACTCATCAACCCACGCAGCCACGTCGTCTTCATCCCTTGATCGCGGTGGCCGCCGGCGCGGTGCTCGTCGCGAGTCTCGTCGCTACCGCGGCGATCACCGGCGTGTTCCCGAAGGCGTCGGGCAACGGCGCACAGAACGATCAGACGCAGGCCGCGCAGGTCAGCACGCAAGCGCCGGGCGTCGTCGATTCGGCCGCGCCGGTCAAGCCATCTGCGCAACAGCGGCAGGATCAGGCTCAGCAAGCGGTGCCGGCCGCCCCTGCCGCCGCTCCGACCCAGCAGCAATACGCGCAGCAACAGCAGGCACAGGCCGCGCCGCAGTATGCGCCACAGCCCGAGCCGCAAGCGGCGCCGCAGTATGCGCAGCAGCCGGCGCCGCATGCCGCTTATTGCTCGACTTGCGGCACCGTCGTCGCGATCTCGGCGGTTCGGCATGAAGGACATGGCACCGGCATTGGCGCGGTCGGCGGTGCGGTGGCCGGGGGCGTCGTCGGTAATCAATTCGGCGCCGGCGGCGGGCGTACCGCGATGACGCTGCTCGGCGCGCTGGGCGGCGGGTTCGCCGGCAACTCGGTCGAAAAACATCTGCGCAGCACGACGTCGTATTCGGTGCGCGTGCACATGGAAGACGGCAAGACTCGCTACTTCACCTATAGCGAGGCGCCGCCGTTGCGCGACGGCGAGCGCGTGCGCGTTCAGAACGGCGGCCTCGTCGCCGACTGAGCTGAGCTCGGCGCCCAACGTTCGTCGACGCGCCATGAAAAAAGGCGATTCCATCGGAATCGCCTTTTCTTTGGAGTTCAATGCACCCGTTCGAACACGCGTTCAATAATCCGCGTCTTCGATCCATGCCGCCTGAATCGCTTCGAGAATCTTTTCGCTCGAACGGTTAGGATCGTCGTCGAAGCCTTCGAGCTCGGTCACCCAGCGGTGCAGGTCGGTGAAACGCACCTGCTGTGGATCGACGTCCTGATGCTTGTCCGTCAGAGCCATCGCGATGTCTTGCGTATCGGTCCACTTCATGGCGGCACCCTCCTGTTAGTGGTTTTCCTTCGCGTGATTGATCGAGTAACGCGGAATTTCGACGACCAGATCCTGCTCGTCCGGCATGACCGCCTGACACGACAGGCGCGAAGCCGGTTCCAGCCCCCATGCCTTGTCCAACAGATCGTCCTCGTCTTCCTCGGATGGCGTCAAGGCGGCGAAACCCTCACGCACGATTACGTGGCAGGTCGTGCACGCGCACGACTTCTCGCACGCATGCTCAATTTCGATACCGTTATCGAGCAGGTTGTCGCAGATGCTCTTGCCGGGAACGGCGTCGATCACCGCGCCTTCCGGGCACAGTTCGACGTGAGGCAGCACAACGATTTGAGGCATACAGTTTCCGTTTGGGTCTGAGGCACGGCGGCTGCCAGCAATGCCGGGTGCAGGCTCCGTACCATTTTACTGGCGCCGCGCGGACTTTTTAAGTCCGCGCGGGCGCGATCGGTGGTTCGTGGGGGGCGCAGTTCGTGCGTGGCCTGAGCGCGCGTCGCGTGCACGTTGCTGTCGCTACGCTCGCCCGTTCAGATCTCGTCGAGCTTGCGGCCCGACAGCGCGCGGCGAATTCCCTTGTTCATGCGGCGCGCGGCGAATTCGTCGGTGCCTTCGGCGAGCGCCTTCGTCGCAGCTTCGATCGCGCCGACGTCTTCGCCTGGCGCGACGTTGCGCAGCGCGGCGAGCAGCGCGTCGAGTTCGGCACGTTCGCTGTCGTCGAGCAACTCGGCGTCGGCGGCGAGCGCCGCGTCGGTCGCTTCGACGAGACGCTGCGCTTCGACCTGCGCCTCGCGCAATGCGCGCGCGCGCATGTCGATTTCAGCGGTCGAAAAGCTGTCTTCGAGCATGCGCGCGATGTCGTCGTCGGCGAGGCCATACGAAGGCTTCACGACGACCGATGCCTCCACGCCCGACGCCAGCTCGCGCGCAAACACCGACAGCAGGCCGTCGGCGTCGACCTGATAGGTCACGCGAATGCGCGCGGCGCCGGCGGCCATCGGCGGAATGCCGCGCAGCTCGAAGCGCGCGAGCGAACGGCAATCGCTGACGAGCTCGCGCTCGCCTTGGACGACGTGAATCGCCATCGCGGTCTGGCCGTCCTTGAAGGTCGTGAAATCCTGCGCGCGCGCGACTGGAATCGTCGAGTTGCGCGGAATGATCTTTTCGGTGAGGCCACCCATCGTCTCGACGCCGAGCGACAGCGGAATCACGTCGAGCAGTAGCCATTCGTCGCCTTCCGCCCCGCGGTTGCCGGCCAGCAGATCGGCCTGGATCGCGGCGCCGAGTGCGACGACCTGATCCGGATCGAGATTGACGAGCGGCGGCTGGCCGAAGAACGCCTCGACCGCGCGGCGGATCACCGGCATGCGCGTCGCGCCGCCGACCAGCACGACGCCCTTGATTTCCTTCGTGGTGACCTTCGCGTCGCGCAGCGCCTTTTTTGTCGGGCCCAGCGTGCGTTGCACCAGCGCGGCCGTGATGGTCTCGAAAGTGGCCTCGTCGATCGTCAGATCGAGCGCGGTGCCCTTGGCAAGCGTGAGCTCGAGGGTAGTTTGCGACGCGCTCGACAGCGCCTCCTTGGCCTCGCGCACGCTATCGAGCAGCAGGCGCACGTCGTGCGGCGCGAGCGTCTGCGACGCGATGCCGGCCTGTTCGAGCACATGGCGATATAGCGCATGGTCGAAGTCGTCGCCGCCGAGCGCGGAATCGCCGCCCGCCGCGAGCACTTCGAAAACGCCCTTGGTGAGCTTCAGGATCGACAGGTCGAAGGTGCCGCCGCCGAGGTCGTAGACCGCGTACAAACCTTCCGCGCCGTTGTCGAGACCGTAGGCGATCGCCGCAGCGGTCGGTTCGTTGAGCAGACGCAGCACGTTCAGCCCCGCGAGGCGCGCGGCGTCCTTGGTCGCCTGGCGCTGCGCTTCGTCGAAGTAAGCGGGCACCGTGATTACCGCGCCGACGAGCTCGTCGCCGAGCGTGTCTTCGGCGCGCTGGCGCAGCGTCGCGAGAATTTCAGCCGATACCTCGACCGGGCTCTTCACGCCGTCGACGGTGCGGATCTGCACCATGCCGGGTGCATCGACGAAGTCGTACGGCGCGTTTTCGGCGCCCTCCACCTCGGCCTTGCCGCGGCCCATGAAGCGCTTGACCGACACGATCGTGTTGCGCGGGTCGGTCGCGGCTTCGGCCTTCGCCCGGCGGCCGATGCGACGGCCGCCCTGCTCCAGGTAACGCACCACCGACGGCAGCAGCACGTGCCCGTCTTCGTCGGGCAGCACATCGGGCACGCCGCTGCGCACAGCGGCGACGAGGGAGTTGGTGGTGCCGAGATCGATACCGACCGCCAGACGCCGCTGGTGAGGCGCCGGCGCCATGCCGGGTTCGGAGATTTGCAGTAAGGCCATCTGGATCTTCTCGGGGACGTTGTGCCCCGTCCTGAATGTTCGCGTTGCTGGGGTGATGCCGCGGCTCGCGGCCGCTCTGGTTTTTTGTTTGTCGCCTACTACGTCGCTGCCTACTGTTGCTGCTTGCCCGCGCCGCGCTTTTGCGCGCGTCGCGCGAAACCGCGCTAGCCTTCGAGCCGCTCGATCTGGGCATCGATTTCCGACGCGACGCGTTCGATGAACATCAGCTGCCGCACCGCCTCGCCCGCCGCCTGATTCGCGCCGTGATCGAGCGATGCGCCGAGCTTGTCGAAGCGCCGACGCTCCTCGTCGCGCAACTCGATGAGCAGCGCGTCGAGCGCGTCGACGTTCTTCGCCGCGGCCGCGTCCTCGATGTTCTCGCGCCACTCCATCTGCTGCATCAGGAACGCGGGCTCCATCGCCGTGTTGTTCTCCGCGCCGACGTTGATGCCGCGCAACGACAGCAGATAGGTCGCGCGCTTGAGCGGATCGCGCAGCGTCTGATAGGCCTCGTTCGCGCGCGTCGCCCACTGCATCGCGATGCGCTTTTGCGCATCGCCGGCGGCCGCGAAGCGATCCGGATGCACCTGCGCCTGCACGGTGCGGTACGCGTGATCGAGCGTGCTCGCGTCGAGCGCGAATTGCGCCGGCAGACCAAACAGATCGAAGTGGCTGTCGTTCAGCGAGGCCATCGGATTAAAGTCCGTTGATGAAAACTGGTATGGAGATGTCGGGCCTTGTCAGGCGCGACCGGTTCAGTGGAGCGCGGATCAAACTAAAAAGGCGGCCCGCGCCGCCTTTTATCCGCCGCACGCGGAAGGTAACGAATCTAGACGCGGAACGACTCGCCGCAGCCGCATTCGTCTTTCACGTTCGGGTTGTTGAACCTGAAGCCTTCGTTCAGCCCTTCGCGCGCGAAGTCGAGCTCCGTGCCGTCGATATACGCGAGACTCTTCGGGTCGACGACGACCTTCACGCCGCCCGTCTCGAACACCTGGTCTTCCGGCGCGAGTTCGTCCACGTACTCGAGCTTGTAGGCGAGGCCCGAGCAACCGGTGGTGCGCACGCCGACGCGCAACCCGATGCCTTTACCGCGGCGGGTCAGATACCTCTGGACGTGCTGTGCTGCCTTTTCGGTCAACGTAATTGCCATAACGTTTCTCAGTTGCCAGAGTGCGCGGCGCGCGTGTTCGCGCCGCGCTCACCGGTTGCTTCTTTCTTACCCTGTTGCTCAGGCGGCCTTGCCGTCTTCGACAACCGCTGCTTCGCCGTGGCGCTGCTTGTAGTCGGCGACCGCTGCCTTGATCGCGTCTTCCGCGAGGATCGAGCAATGGATCTTCACCGGCGGCAGTGCCAGTTCTTCGGCGATCTGCGTGTTCTTGATCGACATCGCCTGGTCGAGCGTCTTGCCCTTCACCCATTCGGTGACGAGCGAGCTCGATGCGATGGCCGAGCCGCAGCCGTAGGTCTTGAACTTCGCGTCTTCGATGATGCCGTCCGCGCCGACGCGGATCTGCAGCTTCATCACGTCGCCGCAGGCCGGCGCGCCGACCATGCCGGTACCGACCGTGTCGTCGTCCTTCGCGAAGGAACCGACGTTGCGCGGGTTTTCGTAGTGGTCGAGGACCTTGTCGCTATAAGCCATGATTACACTCCTTGATTCGTTTCAACCTGCAATGCGATGAACGTTCGATGTCCGCTTCGTCCAGCCGGCGCGTCAGTGCGCGGCCCAATGGATGGTCGACAGATCGATCCCGTCCTTGTGCATTTCCCACAGCGGCGACAGATCGCGCAGCTTGGAAATCTTCGACTTCAGCAGGTTGATCACGTAGTCGATTTCCTGCTCGGTCGTGAAGCGTCCCACCGTGAAGCGGATCGAGCTGTGCGCGAGTTCGTCGTTGCGGCCAAGCGCGCGCAGCACGTACGACGGCTCCAGCGACGCCGATGTGCACGCCGAGCCCGACGACACCGCGACGTCCTTCACCGCCATGATCAGCGACTCGCCTTCGACGAAATTGAAGCTGATGTTCAGGTTGTGCGGCACACGCTTTTCCATGTCGCCGTTCACATACACTTCCTCGATTTGCGACAGGCCTTTCAGCAGCCGGTCGCGCAGCATGCGGATGCGCTCGTTTTCGGTCGCCATCTCTTCACGCGCGATACGGAACGCTTCACCCATGCCGACGATCTGGTGCGTGGCGAGCGTGCCCGAACGCATGCCGCGCTCGTGACCGCCGCCGTGCATCTGCGCCTCGATACGGATACGCGGCTTGCGACGCACGTAAAGCGCGCCGATGCCCTTCGGGCCGTAGGTCTTGTGCGCCGAGAACGACATCAGGTCGACCTTCAGCTTCTGCAGATCGATCTGGATCTTGCCGCTGGCCTGCGCCGCGTCGACGTGGAAAATGATGCCCTTCTCGCGCGTGATCTCGCCAATCGCCTCGATGTCCTGGATGACGCCGATCTCGTTGTTGACCGACATCACCGACACCAGAATCGTGTCCGGGCGCAGCGCCGCCTTGAACGCGTCGAGGTCGATCAGACCGTCGTCCTTGACATCCAGATAGGTGACTTCGAAGCCTTCGCGCTCGAGCTCGCGGGTGGTGTCCAGCACCGCCTTGTGCTCGGTCTTCACCGTGATGATGTGCTTGCCTTTGCTCTTGTAAAAGTGCGCGGCACCTTTCAGAGCGAGGTTGTCCGACTCCGTCGCACCCGAGGTCCAGATGATTTCGCGTGGATCGGCGTTCACGAGCGCGGCCACCTGCTCGCGCGCTTCCTCGACTGCGCGCTCGGCGGTCCAGCCATAAGCGTGACTACGCGACGCGGGATTGCCGAACTGCTCGCGCAGATACGGGATCATCTTGTCCACCACACGCGGATCGATCGGCGTCGTGGCGCTGTAGTCCATGTAGATAGGCAGATGGAGAGAGTCGTTATTCATCAATTGCTCCGGGGACGTCATGTGCTCTGGCTTCTGGGTTCGATATGGGCCTGCGGCGAGGGTTTTCTATTGCGTGCCGCGCTTCACGAACCGGCCATGTTGAAAACGGAATTGGGACCCTTGGGCGCCACGCGCACGGGTTCGGCCGCCGGCGCGTCGTTGCGCCTGTCGCGCAGCACGGCCGGCGTGCCTTCGCGCGAACGCTGCTGATCCACCAGATCCTTCAGCGAAACCGAATCGAGGTATTCGACCATTTTCTGGTTCAGCGTCGACCACAGCTCATGCGTCATGCAGTGGCCGTCGTGCTGCTTGGTGCCTTCGCATGTGCCCTTACCGCCGCACTGGGTGGCGTCGAGCGGTTCGTCGACCGCGATGATGATGTCGGCCACCGTCACCTCTTCGGCACGGCGCGCGAGATTGTAGCCACCGCCCGGTCCGCGCACGGATTCGACGATTTCATGACGGCGCAGCTTGCCAAACAGCTGCTCGAGATACGACAGGGAGATGTGTTGGCGCTGGCTGATACCCGCAAGCGTCACCGGGCCCTGCTCCTGGCGCAGCGCCAGGTCGATCATCGCCGTGACGGCGAAACGGCCTTTCGTGGTGAGTCTCATATGATGTGGGAACCGCAATTCTCGACAAGTTTGGTCAAGTATAAATACATGAGCGATTTAGTCAAGTATGGGCGGTAAATTTTGTGTCATTCGCTTAATTGATCGCCATACGTCGACGCCGCGCCCCAACCCGTGTGGTGCGTCTGCGTTCTTCGCCCGATGCCTACGCGAGCAACTGCGGGCGCAGCGCGGTGATCAGCCCGCGGCAGGCTGCTTCGCACTGATCGAGCACCAACTCGAAGCCTTCCGCGCCGCCGAAATACGGATCGACAACCTCTCGCGCGCTGCTCCAGCGGCCATCCGACTCAGGCACGAACTCCATCAGCAGACGGATCTTGTCGCGCTGTGCGGGCGGGCACAGTTGACGCAACGCGGCGACGTTTCGGTCGTCCATGGCAATCAGCAGATCGAAGCGCTCGAAGTCCGCGACCGTGATCTGGCGGCCGCGCAGCGCGTCGAGCGCATAGCCGCGCTGGCGGGCCGCGTGTTGCGCGCGTTCGTCGGGCGCCGCGCCGATGTGCCAATCGCCGGTGCCGGCCGAATCGATCAGGATGCAGTCCGCAAGCTTCGCCTCGTCGACCAGATGACGCATCACGCCCTCCGCCGTCGGTGAACGGCAGATATTCCCGAGGCAAACGAAACAGATGGACACAGTTTTCATCAGGGATTTTCGACGCCCGAGGCGCCGCGCGTGAGGTCGTCAGACAGTCAGCCGACTGCGCCGCGATTATACAAATCTCGACAGATTCGCGCCGAGCGGGGCGCAGCCAGCAAGATCAGCGGCTTCGGACCGTCGCGGTCCGCCGCGCCGGCTTACGATGCCTCGGCGAGCGGCGTCGCCGTGGCGGCACGCATCGGCTTGGCCGGCAATGCCGACGCCGTGTCGATCATGCCGTACGACACCGCGCGTGCGAGTTCGGCGGTCAGATGGTTGGCGTCGAGCGGCATCTGCGAAGCGCGCGAAGCGGTTTGGCCGTTGACGTGCAGAAAGGCGAGCACCGCGAGCGGTACAACGATGGCTAGGGGCCAGTACACCGATATTGTCTTTTTCATGATGTGTTCTTCAATTAGGGGCGCATGAGCTTATGACGCACTATGCCCTAACGAAATGCTATAGGAATTCACAATCGGGGAAAACCCGCCCGCGCGAGATAGATCGTTGCTTGATACGAAACAGTCAAGTGAGTCCTCTTTCGGGAACGATTGGCGCATCGCTGGCACACAAAGTAAAGCTTACAAACGCATACAAAGCCGCCGCGACGGACGGCGACAATGACGGTCTTATTCTTACCCTTACATTTCTTTGCACCACAAAATGAAACGCATTGCACCTCCCGTCGGCCTGATGGCCGCCGCGCTGCTCGGCGGCTGCGCGGTCTATCCGGACGGCACGCCGATGTACGGCAACGGCTACGGCGCCTATAGCGGCTACAACGGTTATGACGTTTCCGCATACGCGCCGGGTGCCGCGGTCGTGCCGCAAACCAATGTGTACCTGGGCTACGGCGATTACGGTCCGGGACGCTACTACGGCCCGGCGCCGGGCTCCGGCTATCGCGGCTATCCGGATCGCGGTCATCCGAACGACAACGACTGGCACCACGGCGATCACGGCAACGGTCATGGCAACAATGGCGGCGGTCCTGGACAACCGCACGGCGGCCCGCCGCCGCAGGGCGCAGCGGTCGGTCCGCACGGCCCTGGTGGCGCCAATGGCGGCCCGCACCCCGGCGCGGGCGGCCAGCCGCAAGCCGGCAACGGCGGCGGACGAGGCAACGATTTGGGGAGAAATGCGCCCGCGCGTCAGCCGGGGCAGATGACCGAACATTGAAGACGGAGCGGCGCTGAAGTATCCCGCCGGCTTCTTCGCCCGTTTCGACGGCTGCGCGAGCGCGCAGCCGTCAAACCAATCCCAATGCCGCCCGCTCAGCCAATATGGCTGCGCTGCGCGGCATACAACTCGCGGAACGTACGACCCACCGGCGCCGGCATGTCGCGCGTATCGGTCCAGCCCGCGCCGCCGAGCGGCAGTTTGGCGATCGACCGATTGCGCCCACCCATGCGCTCCAGCACGCGCACGGCGAGTTTGGTAAAGAGCGCATAGGCATCGGGATGCAGCGCGAGCCAGCCCCACAGCGCCAACCCGGCGCGCTCCTTCCACGGCCGCAGGTGTCGCTCCATCTGCTTTTCGCGCAGCTTGCGCAACAGATCGGACAGGGGGATACCGACCGGGCACACGCTATTGCATTCGCCGCATAACGTCGCCGCTTGCGGCAGGTCGAGCGCCTTGTCGATGCCGACATAGCTCGGCGTCAGCACCGACCCCATCGGCCCCGGATAGACCCAGCCATACGCGTGCCCGCCGACCTTCTGATACACCGGGCAATGGTTCATGCACGCGCCGCAGCGGATGCAGCGAAGCATCTCCTGGAAGTCGCCGCCGATCAGCCCTGTGCGGCCACCGTCGACGAGCACCACGTACATATGCTCGGGCCCATCCTGATCGCCCGCGCCACGCGGCCCGGTCAGCATCGAAAAATAGTTCGAGGTGGCCTGGCCGGTTGCCGAACGCGGCAGCAGGCGCATAGCCGTCGCGAGATCCTCGAGCGTCGGCAGCACCTTCTCGATGCCGGTGACAGCGACATGCACGCGCGGCATCACCGTGCACATACCTTCGTTGCCCTCGTTGGTCACGACCGCGACCGAGCCCGTTTCCGCGATGATGAAATTGCCGCCCGTCACGCCCATGTCCGCGCTCAGAAAATGCGGCCGCAGCATCTCGCGCGCCTCACGCGTCATGTCGGGAATCTCGGTGAGCCGCGGCCGGCCGTGCGTCTTCGCGAACAGGTCGGCGATCTCGTCCTTATCCTTGTGAACGACCGGCGCGATGATATGGCTTGGCGGCTCGTTGTCGTTGATCTGCAGGATGTATTCGCCAAGGTCGGTTTCGATCGACTGCACGCCCATCTGCCCGAGCACTTCGTTCAGGCGCATTTCCTCGGTGACCATCGACTTGGTCTTGATCACCTTCTTCACCTCGTGCTTGCGCGCAATGTCGCCGACGAGCCGCGCGGCCTCCTGCGTGGTCTCCGCGAACAGCACAGTCACGCCGCGCCGGGTCGCCTCGCGCTCGAAGGTTTCGAGCCACACGTCGAGATTCTCGAGCGCGCGATCACGGCGCTCCTTGAGCGCGGCCCGCGTCGCGGGGAAATCGATCGCGGTCATCGCGCTCGCGCGCGCCGACACGAACTTCGTGGACAGCTTGGTCAGGTTCTGCTGCAGGCGCTGGTCGGCGAGTTTCTGACCGGCGCGAGCCTTGAACTGCATCGATTGGACTTGCATGGCGCCCCTGATGAGATCGGATTGAAACGCGCGGCGCATTCGCGCCCGACGCAATGCGTGACAGACAAGATAAACGTGACGCGAACAATAGCGGTGTTCGCCACGCGGGGATTACACGTCGCCGGCCAGCACCTGTGCGATATGCAGCACGCGCGTCGTCGAGTCGCCGTTGCGGCGCAGCCGCCCTTCGATATTCAACATGCAGCCGAGGTCGCCGAGCACCACCGCACCGGCGCCGCTCGCGGCGATGTTCGTGCACTTTTCGTCGACGATCGCGGTCGAGATATCGCCGTATTTGACCGCGAAAGTGCCGCCGAAGCCGCAGCAATGCTCGCAGCCTTTCATCTCGGTGACCGCGACGCCGACCTGCGCGAGCAGTTCGCGCGGCTGTTCCTTGACGCCCAGTTCGCGCAAGCCCGAACACGAGTCGTGATAAGTCACCTGTCCCGCGAACTCGCCCGGTTGCAACTGCACCTTCGCGACGTTGACGAGGAAATCCGTCAGCTCGAACACCTTGCCGCGCAGGCGGCCGAAACGGTTCATCAGCTCGGGATCGTCGCGGAACAGGTCGCCGTAGTGCGCGCGGATCATGCCGCCACACGAGCCCGACGGCACCACCACATAGTCGAACTGTTCGAACTCGCGCAGCGTTTTCTCGGCAAGGTCGCGCGCGAGGCGGCGGTCTCCCGAGTTATACGCAGGTTGCCCGCAACAGGTTTGCGCGGGCGGCACTACGACCTCGAAACCGGCGCCTTCGATCAGCTTGATGACGGAGAAACCGATCTCGGGACGCATCAGGTCAATCAGGCAAGTGACGAACAATCCGACTCGCATGAGCCCTCCTTGCGGGGAAACGTCCCTGATTATCCGCTGTTTGCCGGTGCAATACCAACGGCCGGAAGGCATAGGAAGCACGCCGCGCCGGATTGGAAGCGCGCCTCGAAGCGTTCGCTTTTTTCACAATACGAGATACAATCAGTTTTCGCTGTTTGACGCATCCACCGATTCTCATATGAGCGATACGAACCCGGATCCCAAAACTTCGATCCAGGTGATCGAACGCATGATGCGCCTGCTCGACGCACTGGCGGCGCATAGCGACCCGGTCAGCCTGAAAGAACTGGCCATCCGCACGGAGCTGCATCCATCCACCGCGCACCGCATCCTGAACGATATGGTGATGTGCCGGCTGGTCGACCGTTCAGACCCCGGCACCTACCGTCTTGGCATGCGCCTGCTCGAACTGGGCAATCTCGTCAAGGCGCGCCTGTCGGTGCGCGACGCGGCGCTCACGCCGATGCGCGAGCTGCACCGCGAGACCGGGCAGACCGTGAACCTGTCGGTGCGTCAGGGCGACGAAATCGTCTATATCGAACGCGCGTATTCGGAGCGCTCGGGCATGCAGGTGGTGCGGGCGATCGGCGGGCGCGCCCCGCTTCATCTGACCTCGGTCGGCAAGCTGTTCCTCGCGGCCGACGAAGCCACCCGCGTGCGTGCCTACGCAACACGCACCGGTCTGTCGGGCCACACGCAGAACAGCATCACCGATCTCGCGAAACTCGAGCGCGAGCTGTCGCATGTGCGCCAGCAGGCCTGCGCGCGCGACAACGAGGAACTGGAGTTGGGCGTGCGCTGCATCGCCGCCGGCATCTACGACGATACCGGCAAGCTGGTCGCGGGACTGTCGCTGTCGGCGCCGGCCGATCGTTTGCAGGATTCATGGCTCGGGCAGTTGAGCCAGACCGCGTTGATGATTTCGGAATCGCTCGGCTACCGGCCGCAGCCACAGCAGGACCATGCGCACGGCGGGCACGGCTCACATGGCTCGCACGGCCAGCATTAGTGAAGGGGGCGGCCGCCCAACCGCCGTTGCACCCTTTGCCCTCCCGCCGGCGCCATGAAAAGAGCCTCGCATCCGCGAGGCTCTTTCTTTGCACGTCAGCTGCTGCCGGACTGACTACCACCGGCTGAGTATGCGTTGCGGCTTCAGGTACCCGGACCGCCGGCATCGGCGCTCGTGATACGCGGCTGGTCGCCGCCGTTGTCGAGCCACGTACGCAGACGCGTCGCGTCCGCGAAACGCGAGTACTTGCCCGACGAATCGAGCAGCACCAGGATCATCGGCCGGCCGTGGATGGTCGCCTGCATCACGAGACACTCGCCCGCTTCGTTGATGAAGCCGGTCTTCTGCAGACCGATGTCCCACGTCGGGTTGCGCACCAGCGCGTTCGTGCTGTTGTACGCGAGCGTGCGCTTGCCGGTGTACACCTCATAGCTGTGATCGGTCGAGAACTTGCGGATCAACGGGTACTGATACGCCGCGTTGACCATCTTCACGAGATCGCGCGCGCTCGACACGTTCATGCTCGTCAGACCGGTCGGGTTCTCGAAGTGCGTGTCGTTCATGCCGAGCTGCCTCGCCTTCGCGTTCATCGCCGCGAGGAACGCCGGACGGCCGCCCGGGTAGTAGCGCGACAGCGCCGCCGCCGCGCGGTTTTCCGACGCCATCAGCGCGATGTGCAGCATGTCCTCGCGCGACAGCACCGAGCCCACCGACAGACGCGAACCGGTGTTCTTCTCGTAGTCGCGGTCTTCGTCGGTGACTTCGATCTGATCGGTCATCGGCTCTTTCGAATCGAGCACCACCATCGCCGTCATCAGCTTGCTGATCGATGCGATCGGTACCACCGCGCGCGAGTTCTTGTCGAACAGCGTCTCGCCGCTGTTCTGGTCGATCACATAGGCGACGCTCGAGCGCAGCATCAGCGCGTCCGGCGTCTCGTGCAGACCAAACGCCTGGCCGACGCTCGGCTGGCGCGGCTCGTACGCGACGCGTCGCATCACCGAACGGTGTCGGCCGTTCGCCGTGAACGTGACGCGCTTGCGTTTGACGCCGGCGTGCGGGGCGTCTTCATCCGCCGCAGCGGCTTTCACGGCCTCACCCTTGCCGGCTTTCGCCGCATGGCTCGACACCTTTGCGGTGGCGGCCACCTGCGCAGGCTTCCTGGCAGTTTTAGCGTGTTTGGAAGTTTTTGCGGATGCAGCAGACGTAGCTGCAAAAGTGCTGACAGGCGTAGCGAACGCCGCTGCGACGGCCAGCGAGACGGCCACCGATAGAGCGGTGCTGCGCGCCGCGCCGTGGAGCACTTTTAGCGACGAAAACATGTCGGTTTTCATGGGTGTTCGATAGGGAGCGGCGAGAGGTTTCCGCAAGTGTAGTAAAGCAACGAAAAATTAGCAATTTGAAGCACTTATACGCGCTCCTTAAACCGGCTTGTCAGCTCCGATCGCGAAAACACGAATAAGTGCCGCGCCTCGATCGAAAAAAACGATCGTCGCCAGCAAGCCTCGCCATCGCCGCCCGGCCCAATCGAGCAGGTCATTGCAGGATAACGGCAATTTTGAGACAACCTTGATCCGGGGAAATACTGTCAGAGCACAGGCGGAAACTACTGCGCCGCGCCATGAAGGCGTTGCGAGCGTGCGACGGACTTTTTTAAGTGTCCGACGAAAGTCGCTAACGCGCGTTCGACTGCCATCGTTCTTTAACGTTCCTTGTCATCTTGTGGTTTACATCGAATTGATGATGATCGGTTTTTCAGGGAGAATTGCTGCCACACGGAAAAATAATCTCCCGACGGCCTGCTGAACGGTTGGTTTATGTCGCACCGGCACGGTGCAACGAGCAATCGTTCCGCGTCATATGAATGACATGCCTACTGTATAACCTATTGTTTTGTCGGCATTTTCTCAACATTGTGCGATGCACAAAAAACGCTTGACATTCCTTGTAGGCATCCTAAAATGGGAACCATTGCTGCGATGCACAATACATCGCGGTCCGGTGAGACGATGAACCTGCGTCTCGCCACCCACCCAATGCGGTCCGCACAGACCGGCCGCAATCCAGGAGCGTAAACCATGACTCTGCTGACCCCTGAGCAATTCGCCGCAGCCCAGAAAGCCAACTTCGAAACCCTGTTCGGCCTGACGACCAAAGCATTTGAAGGTGTCGAAAAGCTGGTCGAGCTGAACCTGCAAGTTGTGAAGTCGACGCTCGCCGAAAGCCAGGAAAATGCCCAACGCGCGCTGTCCGTGAAGGATGCGCAGGAACTGCTGGCACTGCAAGCAAGCCTCGCCCAGCCGGTGGCTGAAAAGGCGCTGTCGTATGGCCGCCATGTGTACGAAATCGTTTCGGCAACGCAGGGTGAATTCACCCGCGTCGCGGAAGCGCAATTCGAAGAGCAAAACCGCAAGGTTCAGGCGCTCGTCGAAAACGTCGCCAAGAACGCACCGGCCGGTTCGGAAACCGCTGTCGCCGTGATGAAGTCGGCTATCACCGCCGCCAACACCACGTACGAAACGGTCCACAAGGCAACCCGCCAGGCTGTCGAAATCGCCGAAAGCAACTTCAACGCAGCTGCAACGGCCGCTTCGAAGGCAGCTTCGCAAGCCGCTGCGCAAGCATCGCGCGCCGCCGCCAAGAAGGCCGTCTAAGCTTCGCGCGTCAACACGCAAGGCTTTATGCCTCGCATCGTCTTTCACGCCGGCCCAGCCTATGCGCTGCGCCGGCGTTATCGCAAGCAACAGCGTCGTGCCGTTGCCGCTTATACGGTTTGATGAGCCGAACGCTCCGATACGTTGCAATGGCGTATCGTTTGCCCGGCCGCCAAGCCGGGATTTTTTTGCCCGCCACTGGCCGCCACGAAAACAGAAACGGCGCAGAAACGGCGCGCTCCGACATGGAGCGCGCCGTTTTTCTTTGCCGTACGGCTCGACCGGCTTTGCCGCGCCCGCATGTCGTCATGCAGGCGCGGTGCACCGCGTTACTTCTTCTTGACGGGCGGCAGATCGGTACAGACGCCTTCATACAACTCGGCCGCCATGCCGATCGATTCGCCGAGCGTCGGATGCGGATGGATCGTCTTGCCGATATCCGTTGCGTCCGCGCCCATCTCGATCGCGAGACAGACTTCGCTGATCAGGTCGCCCGCGTTCAGACCGACGATACCGCCGCCGATCACGCGATGCGTTTCCTCATCGAACAGCAGCTTCGTGAAGCCCTCGTCGCGACCGTTGGCGATCGCGCGACCCGATGCGGCCCACGGAAACACCGCCTTGCCGAACTTGACGCCTTCGGCTTTCAGTTGGTCTTCCGTCTTGCCGGCCCAAGCCACTTCCGGATCGGTGTAGGCCACCGACGGAATCTGCAGCGCGTCGAAGTACGCCTTCTCGCCATGCGCGGCTTCCGCCGCCACGTGGCCTTCGTGCACGGCCTTGTGCGCGAGCATCGGCTGACCGACGATGTCGCCGATCGCGAAGATGTGCGGCACATTCGTGCGCTGTTGCCTGTCGACTTCGATGAAGCCGCGATCCGTCACCGCGACGCCGGCCTTTTCCGCGCCGATCCGCTTGCCGTTCGGCGAGCGGCCGACGGCCACCAGCACGAGGTCGTAGCGTTGCGGCTCGGCCGACGCCTGCTCGCCCTCGAACGACACGTAGATACCGTCGTCCCTCGCTTCGGCGGCGATGGTCTTGGTCTTCAGCATCACGTTCGCGAAACGCTTGCTGTTGTACTTCTCCCAGACCTTGACCAGATCGCGGTCCGCGCCGGCCATCAGGACGTCGAGCATTTCGACCACGTCGATGTTCGCGCCGAGCGTCGAGTACACGGTTGCCATTTCGAGACCGATGATGCCGCCGCCGATCACGAGCATGCGCTGCGGAATCTGGCGCAGTTCGAGCGCGCCGGTCGAATCGACGACCCGCGGATCTTCCGGAATGAACGGCAGCTTCACCGCTTCCGAGCCCGCTGCGATGATCGCCTGGTTGAACCTGACGACCTTCTTGCCGCCCTCGGTCTGCACTTCCATGTGGTTCGGATCGACGAACGCACCCGTACCGACCACCACTTCGACCTTGCGCGCCTTCGCCATGCCGGCGAGACCGCCGGTCAGCTTCCTGACCACGCCGGACTTGAAATCGCGCAGCTTGTCGAGATCGATCTGCGGCTTGCCGAACGTGATGCCGTGGGCGGCAAGATCAGCCGCTTCGTCGATGACGAGCGCGGTGTGCAGCAGCGCCTTCGACGGGATGCAGCCGACGTTCAGACACACGCCGCCGAGCGTCGGATAACGCTCGACCAGCACGGTCTTCATGCCGAGGTCGGCGGAGCGGAACGCGGCCGAATAACCGCCGGGGCCCGAACCGAGCACGAGCATGTCGCACTCGATGTCGGCGCTGCCCGAATAGCTGCCGGCTTGCGTAGCCGCTGCGGCGGCCTTCGGCGCCGCAGCGGCAGGCGCCGGCACGGGAGCCGCCTTCTCGGGCGCTTTCGGCTCCGCAGCGGCCGCAGCCGCGCCGCCCGCCGTTGCCTCGACGAGCGCGATGACCGTGCCCTGCGAGACCTTGTCGCCCGGCTTGATACGCACTTCCTTGACGGTGCCGGCGGTATCGCTCGGCACTTCCATCGACGCCTTGTCGGATTCGAGCGTCAGCAGCGACTGCTCTTTTTCGATGGTGTCGCCCGGCTTGATGTTGACTTCGATGACGTCGACGTCCTTGAAGTCACCGATGTCCGGCACTTTTACTTCGACGAGACTCATGGTGTCCCCTTCTCTTATTGATCGATGATGAGCGCGCCTTCGCGCACAGCGCACAGCGCACGTGAGCGCGAACGCGCGGACGGCGCGACGCGGATCGGTCGAAACCATCCGCGCCCGCGCCGGCGGACCTCACCAGCCGGTCAAAGAATCACACGCCGGAAATCGGCAAGAATCGAACCGAGGTATGCGTTGAAGCGCGCGGCTTCCGCTCCGTCGATCACGCGATGGTCGTACGACAGCGACAGCGGCATGGTCAGGCGCGGCTCGAACTGCTTGCCGTCCCACACCGGCTTCATCGCGCTGCGCGACAGGCCGAGAATCGCGACTTCAGGCGCATTGATGATCGGCGTGAAGTGCGTGCCGCCGATACCGCCCAGCGACGAGATCGAGAAGCAGCCGCCCTGCATCTGGTCCGGCTTCAGCTTGCCCTCGCGCGCGGCCTTCGACAGGTCGGCCATTTCCTTCGCGATGTCGACGAGGCCCTTCTTGTCCGCGTCGCGAATCACCGGCACCATGAGGCCGTTCGGCGTGTCAGCGGCAAAACCGATGTGGTAGTACTGCTTGAACACCAGGTTGTCGCCGTCGAGGCTCGCGTTGAAGGTCGGGAATTTCTTCAGGGCCGCCACGCAGGCCTTGATCACGAACGCGAGCATCGTGAACTTGACGCCCGCCTTCTCGTGTTCCTTGTTCAGCTTGACGCGCAGCGCTTCGAGCTCGGTGATGTCCGCTTCGTCGTTGTTCGTGACGTGCGGAATCATGACCCAGTTGCGATGCAGGTTCGCGCCCGAGATCTTCTTGATGCGCGACAACGGCTTCGGATCGATCGGACCGAACTTCGTGAAGTCGACCTTCGGCCACGGCAGCAGATTCAGCTCGCCACCGCCGGCGGCCGGCGCGGCCGCACCAGCCGGCGCCGCGCGCTGGCCCGTCATCACGCCCTTCACGAACGCGGTCACGTCGGCCTGCGTAATGCGGCCCTTCGGACCGGTGCCCTTCACCTGGCCGACGTCCACCCCGAGTTCGCGCGCGAACTTGCGCACCGACGGCGACGCATGGCTCGGATGACGCGAGCCGCCTTCTCCAGCCGGGATCAGCGGCGCCTGCGCGAGCGCGGACGGCGCGGCCGGTGCCGGGGTCGGCGTGGCCGGCGCGTCGAACGGCTTTTCAGTCGGCGCCTTCGCGGCCGGTGCCGGCGCAGCGCCGCCTTCCGCTTCGATCACGACGATGACCGAGCCTTCCGACACGGTATCGCCAACCTTGACCTTCACTTCCTTGACGACGCCGGCGGTCGAGCTGGGCACATCCATAGTCGCCTTGTCGGATTCGAGCGTGACGAGCGATTGTTCCTTCTCGACACGATCGCCGACCTTCACCGCGATCTCGATCACGGGGACGTCTTTGTAGTCGCCGATATCCGGCACCTTGATTTCCTGCACGCCGCCGCCTGCCGCCGCGGGCGCGGGCGCCGCAGCGGGAGCTGCCGCCGGCGCAGGAGCCGGAGCCGGTGCGGCAGCCGGCGCGGGCGCCGCGGCAGCGGCGTTGGCGCCTTCGAGCACGATGATCAGCGTGCCTTCGGACACCGCATCGCCGACCTTGACCTTCACTTCCTTGACGACGCCGTCGGCCGAGCTCGGCACGTCCATCGTCGCCTTGTCGGATTCCAGCGTCACGAGCGATTGCTCTTTTTCGACGGTGTCACCCGCCTTCACCAGCACCTCGATCACAGGGACGTCCTTGTAATCGCCGATGTCCGGCACCTTGACTTCGATCGCTTGACTCATTGTTAGTGTCTCCTGGGCCGCGCACGCCGCCGGCCCCTCGCGATGAGGAGCAAGCGCGTGCATCGTGGCACACGGGTGATGCCTTAGACGGTCATCGGGTTGGGTTTGGCGGGATCAAGGTTGTACTTCTTGAGCGCCTCGGCGACCACCTTGCGTTCGATCGTGCCTTCGTCCGCCAGCGCGTTCAGCGCGGCGACCGTGACCCAGTAGCGATCGACTTCGAAGAAGTGACGCAGCTTCTCGCGCGTGTCCGAACGGCCGTAGCCGTCGGTGCCCAGCACGACGAACTTCTGCGGCACCAACGCGCGGATCTGCTCGGTCAGCGCGCGCACGTAGTCGGTCGATGCGATGACCGGACCCGGCGCATCCTTCAACAGCTTCTCGACGTGCGACAGCTTCTTCTCTTCGGTCGGGTGCAACAGGTTCCAGCGCTGCACTTCGTGACCTTCGCGCGCGAGCTCGGTGAAGCTCGGCACGCTCCACAGGTCGGCGTTGACGCCCCAGTCGTTTTTCAGCAGGTCGGCCGCGGCGATCACTTCGTTGAAGATCGTGCCCGCGCCCATCAGCTGCACGTGCGGCGCCTTTTTATCGGCTGCGGTCTTGCTGAACGAGTACATGCCCTTGATGATGTCGGCCGCCACGGTCTCGCCCTGCGGGATCGCCGGGTGCTCGTAGTTCTCGTTCATCACGGTGACGTAGTAGTAGACGTCTTCCTGGTCGGCGACCATGCGGCGCAGACCGTCCTGCACGATGACCGCGAGTTCGTAGCCGAACGTCGGGTCGTAGCTGATGCAGTTCGGCACCGAAGCCGCCCACATCAGCGAGTGGCCGTCTTCGTGTTGCAGGCCTTCGCCGTTCAGCGTCGTGCGGCCCGCCGTGCCGCCCAGCAGGAAGCCGCGCGAGCGCATGTCGCCAGCGGCCCATGCGAGGTCGCCGATGCGCTGGAAGCCGAACATCGAGTAGAAGATGTAGAACGGGATCATGATCTCGCCGTGCGTCGAGTACGACGTCGCGGCCGCGATCCAGTCGGCCATGCCGCCGGCTTCGTTGATGCCCTCCTGCAGGATCTGACCGGTCTCCGACTCACGGTAGAACATCAGCTGGTCGGAATCTTCCGGGACGTACTTCTGGCCGTCCTGATTCCAGATACCGATCTGACGGAACAGACCTTCCATGCCGAACGTACGCGATTCATCCGGCACGATCGGCACGACGCGCTTGCCGAGCGTCTTGTCCTTCAGGAGGATGTTCAGGATCCGCACGAACGCCATCGTCGTGGAGATCTCGCGGCCTTCGCCCGTGCCCTTCAACAGCGGCTCGAATGCCGACAGTTCCGGCACCGGCAGCGACTCGGCCTTCTGACGACGCGCCGGGAGATAGCCGCCCAGGTCCATGCGTTTCTGACGCATGTACTCGAGTTCCTTCGAGCCTTCCTCGAACGTCAGGTACGGCACATCGACGATCTGCTCGTCCGTGATCGGCAGACGGAACTGGTCGCGGAACTTCTTCAGCTGCTCCACCTGCATCTTCTTCTGCTGGTGGGTGATGTTCATCGCCTGGCCGGCTTCGCCCATACCGTAGCCCTTGATCGTCTTCGCGAGGATGACGGTCGGCTGGCCCTTCGAATTCGTCGCTTCCGTGAACGCCGCGTAGATCTTGTGCGGATCATGGCCGCCGCGGTTCAGATTCCAGATGTCGTCGTCGGACCAGTCGGCGACCAGCGCCTTCAGTTCCGGCGTGTTGAAGAAGTGTTCGCGCACGAACGCGCCCGACTCCGACTTGTACGTCTGGTACTCGCCGTCGACGACTTCCATCATGCGGCGCATCAGCGCGCCCGACTTGTCGCGCGCGAACAGCGCGTCCCAGCGGCTGCCCCAGATGACCTTGATCACGTTCCAGCCGGCGCCGCGGAATTCGCTTTCGAGTTCCTGGATGATCTTGCCGTTGCCACGCACCGGACCGTCGAGACGCTGCAGGTTGCAGTTGATCACGAACACGAGGTTGTCCAGACGCTCGCGACCGGCCATGCCGATCGCGCCGAGCGATTCCGGCTCGTCCGTTTCGCCGTCGCCGAGGAAGGCCCAGACCTTGCGGCCGTCGGTCTTCGCGATGCCGCGCGCCTGCAGGTACTTCATGAAGCGCGCCTGGTAGATCGCCATGATCGGGCCCAGGCCCATCGACACGGTCGGGAATTGCCAGAAGTCCGGCATCAGCCACGGATGCGGATACGACGAGATACCCTCGCCGCCGACTTCCTGGCGGAAGTTGTCGAGCTGCTTGTCGGTCAGGCGACCGAGCAGGAACGCACGCGAGTAGACACCCGGCGACGAGTGGCCCTGCACGAACACGAGGTCACCGCCGTGCTCGGCCGACGGTGCGTGCCAGAAGTGGTTGTAGCCGACGTCGTACAGCGTGGCGGCCGATGCGAACGACGCGATGTGGCCGCCGACGTTGGTTTCCTTGCCGGCGCGCAGCACCATCGCCATCGCGTTCCAGCGGGTGTACGAGCGAATACGGTGTTCGATGTCCTGGTCGCCGGGGTTCTTGGCCTGGCGCGCGACCGGAATCGTGTTGATGTAAGGAGTGTTAGCGGAGAACGGCAGATGTTCGCCGTGCACGCGTGCGAATTCGATCTGTTTTTCGATCAGGTAGTGGGCACGGTCAGGGCCTACTGCAGAAATCACGCCATCCAGCGCTTCCAGCCATTCGCCGGTTTCCTGGGGATCGTCGTCTTTATCGGCGGCGACATATTTCATGACTTCGTCGGGTACAGCGGACATGCTCGTCTCCTAGGTATGGGGAACGCACTTTGAACAGACGACGCGGACGCAGGAACGGCCGCGGCAGCTCCGGCCGATTGTAATAAGGGTCCCGACGTCAGCGCAACCAAATTTTCAAATTACGAGATCAATTCTCATAATGCGGAAAATTGCTGCAACGCAACCTGGTTTGACTGCCGATCGACTGATCCGCCGGCTAGTTTGCACCGATTAACTGCACTTTCCGTGCTTTTTTGCGCCATTTGTCGGGGACGTGCTGAGCTACAATGCCACGCATGTTGACCGAACGGCTCTTCTCTCGCTCGGCGCGCACCGCGGGTTCGCCGGCGGATTCGTCGCCGTCCTCGCGCTGGCACCACGGACCCTGGTGGTCCAATTCCTATTTGCTGACGCCGCTCCTGTCGATCCTGGTGTTCCTGGTCGTCATGAGCCTGATTCTGTGGAGTCTGAACCGGCGCGAGCAGCAACAGCAGGAAGACACGCTGTACCGCAACGTCGCGTGGGCGCAGCAGCAGATCCGCCTGTCGATGACGGGCGCGCAAGAGCAGATCCAGGCACTCGCGCGCGACCTCGCCGCCGGCCATGCCGACGAGCATTCGTTCCAGGTGAGCACCACGGACATCATGCAGGGGCATCCTGAGATCCTCTACATGAACTGGTACACGGGCCAGCAGCAGCCGCGCTGGCCCAACGCCGCGCCGCCGGTGCTCGGCCAGCGGCTCGCGCGTCCGAACGACGCGCAGATGGACGAAGCTGTCAAGGCCGGCTTCGCCGAGGCGCGCAACACCCGCCGCCAGGTGTACTCGCCGCTCATCTACGACGACCTCGGCAACGGCTTCATCACGCTGCAAACGCCGATCTTCCGCGACCGCGATTTCCTCGGCACCATCGCCGCGGTGTTCTCGGTGGAAGGCATTCTGAAGCGCGACATCCCGCCCGAGCTGTCGGCCAAATACAAGATCTCGATCATCGACGCGAACAACCGCGAGTTGACCACCACGTCGACCCGCCCGCGCCTGCCGCGCGACATGTTCTACGACCTGCCGCTCGACCCGCCGGGCCAGGGCATTTCGGTGCGCGTGTACGCGTTCCCGCAGATCACCAACTTCACGAACAACACGCTGGTGTGGCTGGTGGCCGGCCTCTCCTGCTTCGTACTGTGGAGCCTGTGGAGTCTGTGGAAGCACACGCGCCAGCGCTTCGAGGCGCAGCAGGCGCTCTACGCGGAAGCGTTTTTCCGCCGCGCGATGGAAAACTCGGTGCTGATCGGCATGCGCGTGCTCGACATGCACGGCCGCATCACGCACGTGAACCCGGCGTTCTGCCGCATGACCGGCTGGGACGAAAGCGACCTCGTCGGCAAGAGCGCGCCGTTCGCCTACTGGCCGCGCGACGCGTACCCCGAGATGCAGCGTCAGCTCGACATGACGCTGCGCGGCAAGGCGCCCTCGTCCGGCTTCGAGCTGCGCGTGCGGCGCAAGGACAGCTCGACGTTCCACGCGCGGCTCTACGTGTCGCCGCTGATCGACAGCTCGGGCCGCCAGACCGGCTGGATGTCGTCGATGACCGACATCACCGAGCCGAAGCGCGCGCGCGAAGAGCTCGCCGCCGCCCACGAACGTTTCACGACCGTGCTCGAAAGCCTCGATGCGGCGGTGTCCGTGCTGGCCGCCGACGAAGCCGAGCTGCTGTTCGCGAACCGCTATTACCGGCATCTGTTCGGCATCCGCCCGGACGGCCACCTCGAACTCGCGGGCGGCGGCTTCGACGCCTCGCAGGCGTCGTCCGATTCGATCGACATGGTCGACACCTTCGTCGGCCTGCCCGCCGCCGCGCTGACTGAAAGCGCCGCCGACGCGCAGGAAATCTACATCCCCGGCATCCAGAAGTGGTTCGAGGTGCGACGCCAGTACATCCAGTGGGTCGACGGCCATCTCGCGCAGATGCAGATCGCGACCGACATCACGACCCGCAAGCGCGCGCAGGAACTCGCGCGCCAGCAGGACGAAAAGCTGCAGTTCACGAGCCGCCTGATGACGATGGGTGAAATGGCCTCGTCGCTCGCGCACGAACTGAACCAGCCGCTCGCCGCCATCAATAACTATTGCTCCGGAACCGTCGCACTGGTTAAATCCGGTCGAACGACGCCCGACAATCTGCTGCCGGTGCTCGAAAAGACCGCGCAGCAGGCGGTGCGCGCCGGCATGATCATCAAGCGTATCCGCGAGTTCGTGAAGCGCAGCGAGCCGAAGCGGCAGGCCACGCGGGTCGCGGATATCGTCGCGGACGCGGTGGGTCTCGCCGAAATCGAGGCAAGGAAGCGGCGCATTCGCATCGTTACCGATCTGCGCTCGCGGCTGCCGGTGATCTACGTCGATCCGGTGCTGATCGAGCAGGTGCTCGTGAACCTGCTGAAGAACGGCGTCGAAGCGATGGCCGAAGCGCGCCCGAACGCGGTCGACCCAGTCATCCGCGTGGTCGTGCGACTTGAGAGCGGCTTCGTCTGCATCAGCGTCGTCGACCAGGGGCCCGGCGTCGACGAAGCGACCGCCGAGCGTCTGTTCGAACCGTTTTACAGCACCAAGTCCGATGGCATGGGCATGGGGCTGAACATTTGCCGTTCGATTATCGAATCGCACCGCGGCCGTCTGTGGGTGGTCAACAACGTCGAATCCGACGGCCACATCACGGGCGCCACGTTCCATTGCAGTCTGCCCATTGGGGAGCCTGACGGCCCGAGCAACGGCGGGTCCGAGGCGCCGATACCACAAACCGTTACGGGAGAGCTATGAACAGCCCAGTCACCACACAGGAAACCGTCTTTGTCGTCGACGACGACGAGGCCGTGCGAGATTCGCTGCGCTGGCTGCTGGAGGCGAACGGCTACCGCGTTCAGTGCTTCTCGAGCGCCGAGCAGTTCATCGACGCATGGCAGCCGCATCAGCATCCGGGCCAGATCGCGTGTCTGATCCTCGACGTGCGGATGTCCGGCATGAGCGGGCTCGAGTTGCAGGAACGCCTGATCGCCGACAACGCGTCGCTGCCGATCATTTTCGTGACGGGCCACGGCGACGTGCCGATGGCGGTGTCGACGATGAAAAAAGGCGCGATGGACTTCATCGAAAAGCCGTTCGACGAAGCCGAACTGCGCAAGCTCGTCGAGCGCATGCTCGACAAGGCACGCAGCGAAAGCACCAGCGTCCAGCAGCAGCGCGCCGCGGCCGAGCGCCTCGGCAAGTTGACCGCGCGCGAGCATCAGGTGCTCGAGCGGATCATCGCGGGCCGCCTGAACAAGCAGATCGCCGACGACCTCGGCATCAGCATCAAGACGGTCGAAGCGCATCGCGCGAACATCATGGAAAAGCTGAACGTCAACACGGTCGCCGATCTGCTGCGACTCGCGCTGTCGAACAAGCCGCAAACGGCGCAGTAACAGAGGCACGGGCGGCCTTTCGTTCGGAGGGGCCGTTGGTACGTGGCCGCCATCCGTGGCGGTTGCGTCGCCGGTTCGCGACGGCCTGACCGACGCCGAGTCCGGCGTGCGGGTGGCGTGCGAGCGGCCTGCCCCGCCGCTCGCGGTGCGCTTCCTTGCCGCCACAGGACCGCCGCCTCACCTCCCGGACGCTCCCACGCGCGCCGCGCGCCCCGAATCCACTGCGAAAGCGCGCCCCCGCGCCGGTATAATGTCGGACTTCGCGGCGGCGCCTTGCCCGAACCGGCAGCGCGCCTGTCGCAGGGCGACGGGGCTCCGTCAGCCAGCCGAAGCGCGCCGTCGCGCGCCCCTCCGCGCGAGCGCTTCGCCCCGCCTGCCAAACCGTCTGTCCCGAGCTGATTCCCGATCCCAATCTCGACCCAACGTTCGACCGACCATGACTGCCAAACTGATCGACGGCCTCGCCCTCTCCAAGACCCTGCGCGCCGACGTCGCGGCGCGCGCCGCCGCCCTGACCGCCCGCGGCCATCAGCCGGGCCTCGCCGTGATTCTGGTCGGCGACAATCCGGCCAGCGAAGTGTATGTGCGCAACAAGGTGAAGGCCTGCCACGACAACGGCCTCGGTTCGTCGTTCGACCGCTATCCGGCCGATCTGCCCGAAGCCGACCTGCTCGCGCGCATCGACGAGCTGAATCGCGATCCGGCCATCCACGGCATTCTCGTGCAGCTGCCGCTGCCGAAGCACATCGACAGCCACAAGGTGATCGAGGCGATCGCGCCCGAGAAGGACGTCGACGGTTTCCACGTCGCCAATGCGGGCGCGCTGATGACGGGTCAGCCGCTGTTCCGTCCGTGCACGCCGTACGGCGTGATGAAGATGTTCGCGGCCTACGGCATCGATCTGAAGGGCGCGAACGCGGTCGTGATCGGCCGCTCGAACATCGTCGGCAAGCCGATGGCGCTGCTGCTGCTCGAAGCGGGCGCGACCGTCACGATCTGCCACAGCAAGACGCGCGATCTGGCCGCGCACACGCGCAACGCCGACGTCGTGGTCGCCGCGACCGGTCTGCGCAACATCCTGACCGCGGACATGGTGAAGCCGGGCGCGACCGTGATCGACGTCGGCATGAATCGCGACGACGCCGGCAAGCTGTGCGGCGACGTCGACTTCGCGGGTGTCAAGGAAGTGGCCGGCCATATCACGCCGGTGCCGGGCGGCGTCGGCCCGATGACGATCACGATGCTGCTCGTCAACACGATCGAAGCGGCCGAGCGCGAGGCGGACGCGGCCAAGGCGTAACCGCCGGGCGGTGAGCGCGAGGCGGAGTGAGGCGACTCATCCGTCTCGTCCACCGGGTCATCACCCGCCCTTCTCTCTCGCGGAACCACCGCCTCCTTACCGCGTCGCCGGATCCCACGGCCCACGCCCTGCCCCAACGCGCGCCCAACGCGCCGCAACATCTGTTAATTTGTCAGCCGATGGATTGGAATCGGCGCCCCGCGCCCCAATAATGTCCGTAGCCGGTGCCGCCATGCGCCGTGCGCCGGGCGTCGAGCGACCCCAGCACGAGACGGCACGCGCGAGCGCCGCACTGCCCCCTTCACCCGCGTCAGACAGGAAGCCTTATGTCCACTACCGCCACGCATCAAGACAACCCGCTCCTCGATTTTTCCGATCTGCCGCGCTTTGGCTCCATCCGACCCGAACACGTGACGCCCGCCCTCGACGTGCTGCTCGCCGACGCGGCGGCCGCCGTCGAGCGTGCCGCGCTGCCGGCCACGCCCGCGTCGTGGGCCGACGTCGTCGAACCGGTCGAGCGCGCCACCGAGCCGCTGTCGCGCGCGTGGAGCGTGATCGGTCATCTCAATGCCGTCGCCGATACGCCCGAGCTACGCGCCGTGTACGGCGAAAACCTGCCGCGCGTGACCGAGTTCTGGTCGAGCGTCGGCCAGAATCTCGCGCTCTACGAGAAGTACAAGGCACTGAACGCCAGCGACGAATTCGCATCGCTGAACGGCGAACGCAAGAAGATCCTCAGCAACGCGCTGCGTGATTTCCGTCTGTCGGGCGCCGAGTTGCCGGAAGACCAGAAGCCGCGTTTCGCCGAATTGCAGGAGCGCCAGGCGGCGCTGTCGAAGGCGTTTTCGGATCACGTGCTCGATGCGACCAACGCGTATGCGTACATCGTCGATGCGGGCAACGAAACGCAACTGGCGGGACTGCCCGAAGACGTGATCGAAGCCGCGAAGGAAGCCGCCGAGCGAGACGGCAAGACTGGCTACAAGTTCACGCTGCACTTCCCGTCTTATTTCCCGGTCATGCAGTACTCGGAAAACCGTCCGATGCGCGAAGCGATGTATCGCGCCTATGTGACGCGCGCGTCCGAGCTCGGCGCGCAATACGGCAACGGCAAGACCGAGTGGGACAACACCCAGGTGCTCGCCGACGAACTGAAGCTGCGCGCCGAAGAAGCGCAGATGCTCGGCTACGGCAACTTCGCCGAAGTGTCGCTCGCGCCGAAGATGGCCGAATCGCCGGCGCAGGTAATGGCCTTCCTCGAAGACCTCGCGACGCGCGCGCGTCCGCATGCCGAGCAGGACTGGAAAGAGCTGCGCGAATTTGCCGCGAGCGAACTCGGCATGACCGATCTGCAGCCGTGGGACATGACGTTCGCCGCCGAGCGCCTGCGCCAGAAGCGCTATTCGTTCTCGGAAAACGAAGTGAAGCAGTACTTCCCGGAAGACGCGGTGTTCAAGGGCCTGTTCAAGGTCACCGAGACGCTGTTTGGCGTGCGCATCCGCCGCGACGAAGCGGCCGTCTGGCATCCGGACGTGCGCTTCTTCCGCGTCGAGAATCAGGACGGCGGCCTCGTCGCGCAGTTCTATCTCGACCTGTATGCACGCGAAGGCAAGCGCGGCGGCGCCTGGATGGACGACGCACGCGGTCGTCACAAGCTCGCGCATGGCGCGGTGCAAACGCCGGTCGCGTATCTGACCTGTAATTTCTCGGCGCCGGTCGGCGGCAAGCCCGCCTGCTTCACGCACGACGAAGTGATCACGCTGTTCCATGAGTTCGGCCACGGCTTGCATCACATGCTCACGCGCGTCGATGAGCTCGGCGTGTCGGGCATCAACGGCGTCGAATGGGATGCGGTCGAGCTGCCTTCGCAGTTCATGGAGAACTTCTGCTGGGAGTGGGACGTGCTGTCCGACATGACCTCGCACGTCGATACCGCGAAGCCGCTGCCGCGCGAGCTGTTCGACAAGATGCTCGCCGCGAAGAACTTCCAGAGCGGCCTCGGCACGCTGCGGCAGATCGTGTTCTCGATGTTCGACATGCAACTGCATACCGGCTTCGACGCGAACGGCGCGAAGAGCGCCAACGAACTCGCGCGCGAAATCAACGAACGCTTCCACGTCGTGCCGCAAGCGCCGTTCTCGCGCTGGCCGAATACGTTCAGCCATATTTTCGCGGGCGGTTACGCGGCCGGCTACTACAGCTACAAGTGGGCCGAAGTGCTGTCGGCCGACGCGTACGCGGCGTTCGAGGAAGCCGCGCAAGCCGCGGGCAGCGTGCTCGATCAGTCGACCGGCATGCGTTATCGTCGCGAGATTCTCGAAGTGGGCGGCAGCCGTCCGGCGATGGAATCGTTCAAGGCGTTCCGTGGCCGCGAGCCGAATATCGATGCGCTGCTACGGCATAACGGCATGGCGCCGGGTGCCGCGCACTGAGCGATTGAAACGTCGCGATGATCGTTCGTTCGGCCCGGATGCGATGGCGCTGAATGAACGATGCCGATAGAAAAACCGGCGGTCTGCTCGCGCAGGCCGCCGGTTTGTCATTGATGCGCGAGATATGTCGCTACGCGCGATGCAGCTTGAAATCGACCTGCTCAGGCCGCCCTTCGAGCGATAACGACACGCTCGCGGCCGGCGCGCGGCCGACCACCCTGCCCCGGCTCACCACCACGAGCCGCGCGGCGCGCAGACGGATCGCCTCGAGCTCGTCGCGCGCATCGAGCACGACGAGATTGGCCGCGCATCCGGGCGCGATGCCATAGTCTTCCAGACCGAGAATGCGCGCCGCGTTCACGGTCACCGCGTCGAAACAGGCGTGCATGCCGTCGACGCTGGTCATCTGCGCAACATGCAGGCCCATCTGCGCGACTTCGAGCATGTCGGCCGAACCAAGGCTGTACCACGGGTCCATCACGCAGTCGTGGCCGAACGCGACCGTGATGCCCGCGGCCAGCATCTCCGGCACCCGCGTCATGCCGCGCCGTTTCGGGTACGTGTCGCTGCGGCCTTGCAGCGTGATGTTGATCAGCGGATTCGCGATCGCCGCGACGCCCGACTCGCGAATCAACGGCAACAGCTTGCTCACGTAGTAGTTGTCCATCGAATGCATCGACGTCAGGTGCGAACCGGCGACACGTCCGTGCAGGCCGAGCCGGTGCGTTTCGGCCGCGAGCGTTTCGATGTGGCGCGATAGCGGATCGTCCGATTCGTCGCAATGCATATCGACGCGCAAGCCCTTTTCGGCCGCGTACTCGCACAGCATGCGCACCGACTGCGCTCCGTCGGCCATCGTCCGCTCGAAATGCGGAATGCCGCCGACCACGTCGACGCCCATGTCGATCGCGCGCTTCAGATTATCGAACGCGCCGGCGCTGCGCAGCAGACCGTCTTGCGGGAAGGCAACCAATTGCAGATCGAGATACGGCGCGACGCGGCGCTTCACTTCGAGCAATGCCTCGACCGCGAGCAGACGCGGATCGCACACGTCGACGTGGCTGCGGATCGCGAGCAGGCCGCGCGCGACCGCCCAATCGCAATACTGCATCGCGCGTTCGATCAACGCTTGCTGCGTGAGTTCGGGCTTCAGCTCGCCCCATAGCGCGATGCCTTCGAGCAGCGTACCCGACGCGTTCACGCGCGGCAAACCGTACGACAGCGTCGCGTCCATATGGAAATGCGGGTCGACGAACGGCGGCGTGACGAGCGAACCGGCCGCGTCGATTTCGTCGCGCGCGCTCGCGGCCAGGTTCGGCTCGACGGCGACGATACGGCCCGCATCGATGCCGATGTCGATTGGGGACTGGTGATGCGGGGACAGCTGCGCGGCACTGCGCGGCAGCGTCGCGTGGCGGATGATCAGATCCATGTTCGCTCCGGTTGATCGCGTTCGGACTCGCTACGATTCTATCGGCGCCAGAAAAATGCGGGCACCGATGCGTACCGGCGCGCAGGCCGAAATCCGTACCGGCTGCGCGCGATACGACGCGCCTATACTCGCCGTTTCGGCCATGCATTGACGGAGCGTACAGATGAAAACGATCGGCGTGATCGGCGGAATGAGCTGGGAGTCGTCCACCGAGTATTACCGGCTGCTGAACCGCCACGCGAAGGCGCGGCTCGGCGGCCATCACAACGCGCGCAGTCTTCTGCTGACCGTCGATTTCGCGTCGATCGAGGCGAACCAGCGCGCCGGCGACTGGCACGCGCTCGGCGAACAGATGGCCGACGCCGCGCGCCAGCTCGAACGCGGCGGCGCCGATCTCGTGATTCTTGCGACGAACACGATGCATCGCGTGTGCGAATCGATCGAGCAGGCGATCACGGTGCCGTTCCTGCACATCGCCGATCCGACCGGCGCGGCGCTGCGCGCGGCGGGCGTCGAGCGGGTGGGCCTGCTCGGCACGCGCTACACGATGGAGCAGACGTTCTATATGGGCCGGCTGCGCGAGCGCTATGGACTCGACACGCTCGTGCCTGATGAGGACGAACGCGCGGACGTGCACCGCATCATTTACGACGAGCTATGCCACGGTAACGTGGCCGACGCGTCGCGCAAGGTTTATCAACGCGTGATCGAGCATCTGGCCGCGCGTGGCGCGCAGGCGGTGATACTCGGCTGCACCGAGATCACGCTGCTGATCAAGCCCGAAGATTCGGTGCTGCCGGTGTTCGATACCACTGCGTTGCATGCGCAGGCGGCGGTGGAGTGGGCGATCGGGGCGGAATGAAAATGGGCGCGGGGCTCTGGTTTTGCGCCGGAAGGAAAACAGATTCGCCTCCCTTTGGCGGTGAGAGAAGGCGCGAGTCGAAAGCGATAGATCGACACTCATAACGTCCCGTGCATACACATCGGACCGGATGGAACTGTCCGCGCCTTGCAACAAGCCGATTACTCGTTGAGGAGGCGCTGGATCTCGTCTAGAAAAGAGGCGACGGTGTAGCCCCACGGCTCGGGAGAAAATCCGCGCCCATACATCTGATCGAACGCAATGGCCAGATCGTGCGGGTGTTCGTTCCTGAACGAGTCTATTTCCCGAACTAAATTGGCGTAATCATGCGGACTGTCCTGCTTGTAACACGCTACTATTTCCGGGACGGTTTCTCCGAACAGGTCGAAGTCCTGGCCGAAATACGTTCTCATGAGGTGGTCCATTGCGGGATAGCGCTCTGACGAACTCATTTCTCTCTCATTCAAGGTAGGCGGTGAGGATGTAATAAGGCATGCCGTTGTAGGTTTCGTATTTCAGCGTGACGATGACGTTGTTCATTCGCGTAAGTTCGCCAGTAACCCGCGTCACTCCATAGCCGATGTCGCCAGAGACGACTTTGGTGACTGTGATCTTTGCGTTTCGAGTTGGGGACTGCACCCACGTCCTGATTCTTACGGCATTGGCCTGCACCGTTTCCGAAATGGCGCGTTCGGCATGCTCAAGGGTTATAAAGGAGGATACGATTTTTCGCTTTGGTTCACGTTTCAGCCGCGCCCTGAGCCATGCTTCGTTCTTACCAACATGCTTCTGGAGCGTGTGCCCTCCGAGCCTTGGATTGAGCGCTTTCCCTCGTGCATTTGCAGATGGATCCGGCCCATCGTAACGCTGGCCGCACGTGCTGCCTTGATCGAGCCAGCAAAGCCGAACGGCACGGCCATCTCGATAGACAGGCCGATCTGGTCTGCCATGTCAGGGCTGACCCGCATCGCCTCTGCCAGCTTCGCCGTGCCCTGCTGAGTCAAGGTGGCGGTATCGCGCCCTGTCCAGACCTGACGCAGGCCCGCCGCGGCCGTGTCCGAACCATGCGCCCCGAACACTACACACCCGGCCTTGCTTGCCATCGTCGGTTCGGGCAACACGCACAGCGCTGCCGCTCCGGCCATTTCAAGCACCCCGCCGACAACCTGCAAACCGCCCCACAGACGGTTGGAAAGCATTTCGGTCGGGCTAATCGACTGGCGAGCCAGTACGGCCGACAGTTGCGGGGCGCTCAGCACCACGCGCACGCTGTCTGAATCCTGTTCATATGACATCTGAAACCTACTCCTGGTCGTTGGGACGACCACGCTAACCGTCGGCTTAGAGATCGGATATGGGCGATGGATGATTCTTGCGTCACACCGGTCAACGAAGATTCGGATACTGACTCGCGCTCGGCGAACAGATGGCCGACGCCGCGCGCCAACTCGAACGCAGCGGCGCCGATCTCACGATCTTCGCATCGAACACGAGCCGGAAGATTCAGTGCTGCCCGGCTTCGATACCGCCGCGTTGCATGACGAGGCGGCGGTGCAGTGGGCGATTGGAGGAGAGTGACGATGGGCTCGAGGCCTCGATCCCGCGCGAATCGTGTTGCATCTATTTACGCGCGCACAGCATACGCAGCGAGCGCCACAAGCAAAACGTAGCGCCGAAAGTCAAAAAGCCCGCATGGCTTGCGCGATGCGGGCTTTCAACAATGCTTTGGTTGCGGGGGTAGGATTTGAACCTACGACCTTCGGGTTATGAGCCCGACGAGCTGCCAGACTGCTCCACCCCGCGTCAGAGAAAAAGACTATATCGGATCGCTGACACAACGTCAAATGTTGGCGCGAAATACATATCGAGTGCGATCGAGCAAGCGGCACATTCGCGCGGCGCGATGCGTCGCACGCGCTACGAAACATCGCAACGGCAAGTTGCACACTCCCCGCTCGCGCACGCGATAAGATGCGGGACTACCGCGAATCGGAGCAACTGGCCGGGACTTCATTCATCGAGCCGCCCTCGAGCGGCTCGGCTTCGAAAACGAAGGCCTCGCGCGTGCGTATCTGAAGATCGACGGCGCGTGAGCCGATCATGTGCTGACATCGCGAATCAACTCGCGCGACTGACGCCGATAGCCATGCAAGCGCCGCAGCGCGCCGCGCGGCCCTTGCTGTGCGACCACCGCCACCGCCTGAAACGCGACCGGCGCAAACACCAGCCCGAGCAAGGTCGCCGTCACGACGCCGCCGAACACGCCCGTACCGATCGACCGGCGGCTTTCCGCACCGCCGCCGCTCGCCAGCACCAGCGGCACGACGCCCAGCAGGAACGCCGACGACGTCATCACGATCGGGCGAAATCGCGCGCCCGCCGCGCGTATCACCGCGCGCGTCAGCGGCACGCCGCGTAGGCTCAGGTCGCGCGCGAATTGCACGATCAGAATCGCGTTTTTCGCGGACAAGCCGATCACTGTGATCATCCCAACCTTGAAGTAGACGTCGTTCGGCATGCCGCGCATCAGCATCGCCGCAATGGCGCCGACTACGCCAAGCGGTACGACCATCAACACCGCGAGCGGAATCGTCCAGCTTTCGTATAGCGCGGCCAGCGCCATGAACACCGCCAGCAGCGACAGTCCGAGCAGCAACGGCGTCAGCCGCGCCGCCGCGCGTTCTTCGCGCGCCGCATCGACCCAGTCGAACGCGATGCCCGCAGGCAAGCTCGCCGCGAGCCGCTCCATCGCCTCCATCGCCGCCCCCGAACTGACACCGCTCGCCGCACGGCCGTTCAGATCGAGCGACGGATAGCCGTTGTAGCGCGTCAATGCGACTGGCCCGATGGTCCAGCGGCGCGTCGCAACCGACGACAGCGGCACCATCGCGCCCGACTGGTTCGGCACCGACAACGCCAGCAGATCGGTTTCCGTCATCCGCGTCGACGCATCGCCCGCCACCAGGACGCGGCGCATCCGGCCACCCGCCGGAAAATCGTCGACGTAGTACGAGCCGAAGGTGCTGCCGAGCACGTCCGCAATCCGGTCGAACGATAGGCCGAGCGCGTACGCCTTCGCGCGGTCCACGTCGAGTTCGATACGCGGCGCGTCGGGCAGATCCTCGAAATGAATCGACGCCAGCGACGGATCGGCCTTCGCGCGCTCGGCAAGCTGGTCGCGGGCGGCCTTCAACGCGTCGCGGCCCAAGCCGCCGCGATCTTCGAGCCGGAACGTGAAGCCGTCCGAATGCCCCACGCCCGGCACCGACGGCGGCAATTGCGCCTGCACGTTGCCGTCGAGAATCCGGCTGAACGACCGGTTCAACGTGTCGCGCAGCGTCATCGCATCAACGCCGCGCTGGCCCCAGTCTTTCAGCGTGACGAATGACATCGCTACGTTCTGTCCGTTGCCCTCGAAACTCCAGCCGATCACGCTTGTCACGTTCGCCACCGCCGTTTGCATGCGCAAAATCGACTCGGTCTTTTCGACGACGGCGAGCGTGCGCGCCTGCGTCGCGCCGGCCGGCAACTGGATCATCACCTGCAGCTGGCCCTGGTCTTCGACGGGCAGGAAGCCGCCCGGCATCCGCCAGTACAACGCGCCGCACAGCAGCAGCAAGACGGCATACACCGCGAGCAGCGGCCCGACCCTGCGCATCGCGGCGGCCGTCATGGCCCGGTAGGCGCGCGACGCGCGATCAAAGCCCTGTTCGAAACGCGTCGAGAGGCGGGCGGCAACGCCACGCAAACCGCGTCGCGCGTCACGCTGACGGACCGATTGCGCAGGCGCGCTCAGCAGGTTCGCGCACAACGCGGGCGTCAACGAAAGCGCCATGAAAGACGACACCAGCATCGACGCAATCATCGCGACCGCGAATTGCCGGTAAATCCCACCGACGCCGCCAGGAAAGAACGCCATCGGCACGAACACGGCGGTCAGCACCGCCGTCACGCCGACGATCGCACCGCCGATCTGTTTCATCGCTTTCAATGTCGCGTCGCGCGGCGCCATGCCCTCTTCGTCCATCACGCGATGCACGCTCTCGACCACCACGATCGCGTCGTCGACCAGAATGCCGATCGCCAGCACGAGGCCGAACATCGTGAACACGTTGATCGACAAGCCGAATGCGTACATCGTGACAAACGCACCCATCAGCGTGACCGGAATCACCACTGTCGGCACCAGCGCGTAGCGCAGATCGCGCAGGAACAGCCACATCACGAGAAACACCAGCAAGATCGCCTCGGCCAGCGTGATCAGCACTTCGCGAATCGCAACGTTGACGAAGCGCGCGCTATCGAACGGCACCTGAACCGCGACGCCCGGCGGCAAACGGCTCGCCAGTTCCGCGAGCCGCGCCCGAATCGCGTCCGATGTTTCGAGCGCGTTGCCGCGCGGCCCGAGTTGAATCCCGACCGTCGCCGACGGCTTGCCGTTCAGGCGCGACCAGAACGTATAGTTGTCGCGGCCGATTTCGACCCGCGCGACGTCGGCAAGCCGCACTGCCGAGCCGTCGGGGTGCGCTTTCAGCACGACCTGGCCGAATTCCTCCGGCGACAGCAACTGCCCTTTGACGTTCACCGACGCGCTCAGCTGCTGGCCGTCCATCAGCGGCGCGTCGCCGAGTGTGCCTGCCGCGACGCTCGCGTTTTGCGCGGCAATCGCGGCGTTGACGTCGGACGCGGCGAGGCCGAATTCGCGCAGCTTCATCGGATCGAGCCAGACGCGCAACGCTTCGTCGGCGTCCCACAGTTGCGCGGAACCGACGCCCGGCGCGCGCTTCAGTTCGCGCATGATGTCGCGGCTGAGGATGTCGCTCAGTTGCGCGGAATCGCGCGTGCCGTCGGTGGATGTCAGCGCGACCAGCATCAGGAACGTGTTGGCGGCCTTGAAAACGCTGATACCCTGCTGCACCACCTGTTGCGGCAAACGCGGCTCGACCTGCTTGAGCCGGTTCTGCACGTCCATCATCGCGATATCGGGGTTGGTGCCGGGCGCGAAGGTCGCCGCGATTTCAAGGTTGCCGAGGCCGTCGCTGGCGGTTTCGTAGTAAAGCATCCCGTCGGCACCGTCGAGACTTTCTTCGATGATGCTGCCAACGTTCGCATCCACGGCTTCCGTCGATGCACCCGGATAGACAGCGTCGATCACGATTCGCGGCGGCGCGAGTCGCGGATATTGCGCGACCGGCAGTTGCGTCAACGCGAGCGCGCCCGCGATGATTACCGCAAGCGCCAGAATCCACGCAAACACCGGTCGGTCGATAAAAAAGGCGGCCAAGGCATGCTCACGCGTGTGGGTTCGGTGCGGGCGCGACCGGCGAAGCGAACACCGGCGCATCGGCGAAACGGGCCATATGGAATGCATCGACCAGCTTGCCGTCGCGCATCGCGAACGCTGGCGAGCGTCCTTCCTCGACGAAACCGAAGCGCTGGTACAGAGCGATCGCGCGGTGGTTGTCGACGAACACGGTCAACTCCAGCCGACGCAGGCCGAGCAGCGTATCCGCGCACTCGACGGCCGCCGCGAGCAGCGCCGTGCCGACGCCACGCCCGACGTAATCGTCATGCACGCAGAGACCGATTCCCGCGCAATGCGCCATCCGGTGCATGCGCGGCAACACGTCGATCATCCCGACCACGCGACCGCCCGCCTCCGCGCACAGTCCGAGCGTGTTCGCGGGCATTTTTTCGAGCCAGCTCCCGACCGTCGCGTTCGAGCGATACGGCGTCTGCAACGTGCCATGCCGCGCGCCGGGGCAGTTCATCAACGAAGTGATCGCGTCGAGGTCGGACACTTCGCGGGCGCGGATAATCACATGCGCCGTGTCGGGTTTCAACGAGACGTTCATACGGCCGCCTCGATTTCCGCTTGCAGATGACCCATCGGCGCGCGTAAGCGGCCCATGAACACCGAGTCGATCAGCATGCCGTCGCGCAGCACGGCGCCGCGAAGGGTCGCTTCGTGCGAAAAACCGAACTTGCGATACAGCGCAATCGCGCGATGGTTGTCGGCGAACACGTTCAGCTCGAGACGGCGCAGCCCGTACCAGTTGTCGGCGGCATCGATCAGTTCGGCCATCAGCCGCGTGCCGACGCCCTTGCCCTGCCAGTCGTCGTGCACGCTGATACCCAGCCAGCCGCTATGCGCGCGACGCAGCGCGCCCGGATGCAGATCGGCCGCGCCGACCAGCGTATCGCCCACCAGCGCTGCAATCGCCATCGACGGCGCCGCGAGCTTCGCGAGCCAGCCTTGAGCCTGCTGCAAGGTCGGATACGGACGCATCGGGTTCTGGCGCATCACACCGGGGCATGAACGCAGCGCGTGGAATTGCGCGGCGTCGTCAGGATGCAGCGGCCTGATGCTCATCTCGACCGGTTCGGCCCCGAACCGTGTCGTGCTCTCAAATATTGTCTTTGGTTCTGTCATTGTTATGGCGTTCGGTCTGTCATCGGAAACTCACTCACAGCGTCAGTTCGAACGAGCGTGCCAGCAAGCCGGGTAGTTTCCAGCCGCCGGTCTGCCGCTCGCCCTCCGTTCCATCGTTCAGCAGCAGTTCCGGCTGGGCGTCGAGACGTTCGAGTTCGCTCGACAGCAAACGGTACAGGCTGTCGTCGAAACGCATCGCGTCGACCGGCGCGACGATCTGGCCGCGTTCGACCCAGAACGTCGCGAAACGCGTCATGCCGGTCAACCGGCAATTCATCCGGTCAGAAAAATTCACGTACCAGAGATTGCCGACATACAGCCCGGTATCGAGTGCGGCAAGGATATCGGCGGCGTCGAGATCGCCGCCAGCCATCGCCAGCGACTCGGGCGTTTCGCTGGCGAGCGCGCCGTTCGGCGTCAATCCGTATTCGCGCGCGCTACGGGCGTTGGTCAGTTGCCCGGCGTTGCGGCCGTCGTGAATCAACGGCACGCTGTCGCGCTGATAACCGTCTTCGTTGAAGCGCGGCGTGATATTCAGGCTCAGGTCTTCGGTCATCGACACGCGCGGATCGAGCGCGACTTCGCCGCTGTGCAGCCGGTAAAACGGACTGCGCGCGGTGGCGTTCGCGCGCGCGGAAAACCCGCCCCACGACGCCGTGCCGAGCAGTTCCAGCATCGCCGCCGGCGCGAAATACGTGCGATACCGCCCCGGCGACAACGCGCGCGGCGTGTGTCCAAGCACCGGCAAAAGTGCGGCGGCCTGTTCTACCTTCGCGGCGAACACGCTGTCGTCCCAGTGGTCGCCGGTGTACGTGCTTTTGATCGCACGGCCGCTCGGGTCGTACAACGACCAGCTAAAGCTGAAGTTGCTGACTTCGTACCAGCCGCGACTGCCGTGCGACGACGCGAAGCCGCGCACCATCGAGCCACCTGCATGGAAGCCGACGAAATCGAGTCCGCGCGCGCTTTCGGTGGCGATCCGCAACAGTGCGTCGGGCGCGGGCAGCTTGCCGCTGCGGCGCGTCGATTGGGTCCATTGGGTGGCGTCGTACAACAGATGCGGGTCGTCGGGCGCATCGCGCAAGCCGTCGCGCAACGTATTCAGCGCATCGGCGATATCGCGCAGGTCCGTCGCCGGATCGCCGCATACCGTGAAGCTCGAATACGCCTGCCTGGCGCCGTCGATCAGGCGGACGGTCAGTTTGCCTTGCGACACCTGGCCGATCTGCCGAACCTTGCCACCGTTGAAGCGGATAAAGTCGGATTGCTCCGCCGACAGCCGCGTCAACGCCACTTCGTCGCCGCTGAGCAACGTGTCGATCGCATCGGCGAGCAGCGCGAAATGCGCGTGCCAATCCGGCGACTGCGCGTTCGAGGCGAAATCGAAGCCGCTCGATGCATTGACTGCATGGGTTGTAGTCATCGCGCGCCTCCGAATACATCGACATGCGTGAACACGCACGGCGGCGACGCATGGCCGACGCGCACCAGTTGCACCGGTTCGCCTTTGCCGCACATCGACGTGCCGAACACTTCGCGCGTGCCGGCATTGCCGACCGCGCTCAGACTGCGCCAGAAATTCGCGGATATGCCGCGATAATTCGGTTGCTTGACGATTTGCGTGAGCTTGCCGTTTTCGATCAACTGGCCGAACTCGCAGCCGAATTGAAACTTGTTGCGGTGATCGTCGATCGACCACGACGTATTGGTGCGCATCAGGATGCCGTGTTCGATGCCGGAAATCATTTCGCCCAGCGTGCTGGTTCCCGGTTCGATATTCAGGTTCGCCATCCGGTCGATCGGCGCGCGATTCCAGCTCGACGCACGCGAATTCGCGACGCCCGCCATCTTTGCGCGCTGTTGCGACAGCGCGCCACCGAGCGGACGTTCGAGCACGCCATCGCGAATCAGATACTGTTTGCGCGCTTCAGTGCCGTCGTCGTCGAATGCGTACGACGCGGCTTCTTCGCGCAACGACGGATCGAATGTCACGTTGAGCAGTTCCGAGCCGTAACGGTAAGTGCCGAACATCTCCGGCTTCACGAAACTCCATCCGGCGAAGTTGCGTTCGTCGCCGAGAATCCGGTCGAGTTCGAGCGGATGCCCGATCGATTCGTGAATCTGCAACATCATCTGATCGGGCATCAGCAGCAGGTCGCGCGGACCAGCCGGACAGTTCGGCGCGGCCAGCAAGGTCAGCGCGTCGGTGGCGAGCCGCACGCCTGCGCCGTCGAACGCGTAGCGGTCCAGCACTTCGACGCCGCCTTGCGCGAGCGTGCCGTAATTGCCGCCGAGCGTGCGCACCTGCGTGTCGCCGTTCGCGTGCGCCGCGACGCTCATTTCCGGCATCACGAGGCAAAAGCGCTGGTCGATTCGCGCGCCGTCGCTGGTCAGATAAACCTGTTCGGTGCGCGTGATCTGCACGGATGCCGTGCGCTCGACGATCCGGTCGTCGATTTTCGCGGCGGCGCATTCGTGCGCGAGACGCGCGAGCCATTCGCCGCGCGTCGGCAGCGGCTGGTCGGCATTGGGCGAGACATACGCGCCGCTGAGCGCTTCGCGCGACACCGCGCGATGGTCGATAAGCGATGCGCCGGCGCTCGCCAGCGCACGTTGCGTCGCGATATCGAGCGCAGCCTGCAAGCCCGCGATGGACAGATCCGTGCTCGCCGCATAGCCCGCGCCCGCGCCGGCCCACGCGGTCAGCATGGCGCCGCGTTCGCGCTGCGTGCGCAGCGGCTGCGCGACGTCGTTGCGCACTTCGTGGTCGTCGATCTGCTCATCGACAATCCGTAAGGACCAGAACGCCGCATTGCTCTTCAACGCACGGGCGGCCTGCGTCCAGCGCGATTCACTCATTGCAGCACCTCGGGTTCGTCGTGCTCCGGCGCGATCATCGACGCGGCGAGCAACGACTGCGTATAAGGATGTGACGGCGCATGCAGCACATCGAGCGTGTCTCCCGCCTCGACCACGCGGCCGTTCGTCATCACGATCACGCGATGCGCCATCGCACGCATCACCGCCAGATCATGGGTGATCAATAGATAGCTTAACCGGTACTTCTTCTGCAAGCCCGCCAACAACTTAAGCACCTGTTGCTGGATCGACACATCGAGCGCGCTGGTCGGTTCGTCGAGAATCAGCACTTCCGGTTCGACCGCCAACGCACGCGCGATCGCTATGCGCTGCCGCTGCCCGCCGGAAAACTCGTGCGGATAGCGCAGCATCGATTCTTGCGGCATGCCCACTTCTTCGAGCATCGTCCCCACCCGCGCGCGGCGCGTGCGCGCGTCGATTTCCGGCCGGTGCACCTCGATCCATTCCCCGACGATCTGCTCGACCGTCATGCGCGGCGATAGCGACCCGAACGGGTCCTGAAACACCACCTGCATCCGCGAGTACAACGCGCGGCGCGAGTTCGCGCCACGCAAAGCCGACAACGGCGCGCCGTCGATATGGATATGACCGGCGGCGGGCCGTTGCAGACCGAGCAGCGTCGCCGCCAGCGTCGATTTTCCGGAGCCCGATTCGCCGACCACGCCGAGCGTCTCACCGCGACGCAGCGTCAGATCGACCTCGTGCACTGCGCGAAACGTCGAACCGCTGAACAGCGAGCGCCAGCCTTTCGCGGCCGTCCGGTAATCGACCGCGAGGCCTTGCACCTCGAGCACCCGACGCGCGTGCGGTTCGATCGGCTCGATCTCGCGATGCGGTTCGCTGTCGAGCAAGCGCTGCGTGTAAGGATGCTGCGGCGCTGCGAACAGCGCCTGGGTCGTATTGGTTTCGACCAGCACACCCTTTTCCATTACCGCCACGCGTTGGGCGAAGCGGCGCACGAGATTCAGGTCGTGCGTGATCAGCAGCACCGCCATGCCGCGATCGGCGGCTTCCTGTTCCTGCAACTCGATCAGCAGATCGACGATCTGCTGACGCACGGTGACGTCGAGCGCGGTAGTGGGTTCGTCGGCGAGCAGCAGGCGCGGACGGCACGCGAGCGCCATCGCGATCATCGCGCGCTGGCGTTGTCCACCGGATAGTTGATGCGGGTAGCTGTCGATCCGCCGTTCCGGCTCGGGAATGCCGGTACGGCGCAGCAGTTCGATGCCGCGGGCGCGCGCCGCGTTCGACCACAAACCCTCGTGCAAACGCAGGCTTTCGGCGATCTGCTGACCGATCGTGAACAGCGGATTGAGCGCGGTCATCGGCTCCTGAAACACCATTGCGACGTCGGCGCCGCGAATCCCGCGCATCTGCTGCTCGGTTTTCTGTAATAGATCGACGCCGTCGAGACGGATCTGGCCGCTGGTCTGCGCATGTTCGACGAGGCGCAGGATCGACAGCGCCGTGACGCTCTTGCCCGAACCGGATTCGCCGACCAGCGCAACCCGCTCGCCGCGCCCGATCGTCAGATTCAGTTCGCGAACCGCGACCTTGTCGCCGAAACGGATCGAGAACGTGTCGATTTCCAGCAAAGGCTTGTGCAACGTCGCGTCGCCCATCACTTCCTCCCGCCGAACGCCGACCCGCGTGAACGGGCGTCGAGCGCATTGCGCAACGCGTCGCCCATGAACGTCAGCAGCAACAACGTGATCACCAGCGCGGCAAACGCAGATACCGAAATCCACCATGCGTCGAGGTTGTTCTTGCCTTCCTGAAGCAGTTCGCCCAGGCTCGGCGTGGGCGGTGCGACACCCAGCCCCAGAAAGTCCAGACTCGTCAGCGACAGAATCGCGGCGCTCATCCGGAACGGCAGGAAGGTGATCACCGGCGTCATGCTGTTCGGCAGCAGATGACGCCAGATGATCTGCCAGTTGCTCAAACCCATCGTGCGCGCGGCGCGAACGTAATCGAGCGAACGGTTGCGCAGGAATTCGGCGCGCACATAGTCGGACAACACCAGCCAGCCGAACATCGACAGCAGGATAAACAGCAGCCACAAACTCGGCTCGAAGATCGACGCGAAGATGATCAGCAGATACAGGTCCGGCATCGAACTCCATACTTCGATCAGGCGCTGCCCGATCAGGTCGGTGCGGCCGCCGTAAAAGCCTTGCAACGCACCCGCGAGCACGCCCAGCACGATACCCGACACCGTCAGCGCAAGCGCCATCAACACCGACAGCCTGAAGCCGTACAGCAATCGCGACAGCACGTCGCGGCCGTATTGATCGGTGCCGAGCCAGTTGGTCGCGGACGGCGACGCCGGAAACGGCCGCGTCGCGAAGTAATCGATCGTGTCGTAGTGGTAGTGATTCGGCGGGTAGATCGCGAAGTTGCCTTTCTCCGTCAACTGCTTGCGGATAAACGGATCGAGATAGTTCGCGCGGGTCGGAAAATCGCCGCCGAACATCGTTTCCGGATAGTCCTTCACGATCGGAAAATAGTCATGGCCGTCGTAACGGACCATCAGCGGCCGGTCATTCGCGAGCACTTCGCCGAGCAGGCTCAGCACGAACAGCGTCGCGAACACGATCAGGCTCCAGTAACCGAGCTTCTGCCGGCGGAAACGCTGCCATACGCGTCGCCCAGGCGACACGGACACCGGCAACGCGCCGGGCGGCAGCTTATCGGTCCAGGCTGTTGAACTGGATGCGGGGGTCGACGAGGACATAGCAGACGTCAGCAATAAGTTTGGTCACGAGACCAATCAGCGTGAACAGGAACAGCGAACCCAGCACGACCGGATAGTCGCGGCGGATCACCGAGTCATAAGACAGTTGGCCCATGCCGTCGAGCGAAAACAGCGTTTCGATCAGCAGGTTGCCGTTCAGGAAGGCGCCGATAAACGCGGCGGGCAACCCGGTCAGCAGCGGAATCGCGGCGTTGCGCAATACGTGCTTCCACAGCACGTCACGCTTGGGCGCGCCTTTCGCCCGCGCGGTCAGCACGTATTGACGACCAATCTCTTCGAGAAACGTATTCTTGGTCAGGATCGTGACGATCGCGAAGTTGCCAACCACCGACGCCGTCACCGGCAACACGATGTGCCATAGATAATCGAGCACCTTGCCGAACGCGCTGAGTTCGTCGAAGTTATCGGACGTGAGGCCGCGCATCGGGAAGACCTGCCAGAACGTGCCGCCGCCAAACAGCATCAGCAGCAGCACGCCGAACACGAAGCCCGGAATCGCGTAGCCGGTCAGCACCATCACGCTGGTGGCGGTATCGAAGCGCGAGCCATTGCGCACCGCTTTCGCAATCCCGAGCGGCACCGACACGATGTAGGTCAGCACGACCGTCCATAACCCGAGCGTGATCGACACGGGCAGTTTCGAGCGGATCACCGCCCACACGCTCTGATGGTGATAGTAGGACTGGCCGAGATCGAAACGCGCGTAGTCCCTCAGCATCTTCAGATAGCGCGTCAGCGGCGGTTTGTCGAAGCCGAACTGCTTCTTGATCTGCTCGATCTGCTGCGGATCGACGCCCTGGCTGCCGTGATACGCGCTGCCGCCGCCTCCGCCTTCGCCGCCGCGCTGCTGGCCGTGACGCAACTGCGTCATCATCTGTTCGACCGGGCCGCCCGGCACGAACTGCGTCACGAAGAAAGTCAGCGTAACGACGCCGATCAGCGTCGGGATCATCAGCAGCAGACGTTTGATGATGTAGATAAACATAAGCCCCTCACTTCGCAGCGGCGGTGTTGGCCGCAGCGGACGGCGTCTTGCGATACCAGTAGCTGACGATCCAGTCCTCGCCCTGGAAACTGACCGGCGTCACCGACGGGTAGCCGAGCGCGCTTTTGTACGCGATCCGCGTATCCGGCGCGAAATATTCGGGCACCATGTAATAGCCGTTGATCAGCACGCGGTCGAGCGCATGGGTCGCGGTTTCGAGTTCGTTCAGCGTGCTCGCGCGCATCACCGCGCGCACCAGCGCATCGACCGCCGGCGACCTCACGCCCGGATAGTTCTCCGAGCCGACCTGGGACGCCGATGCGCTGCTGAAACGACGCTCCAGTTCGGAACCGGGAATCGTCACGCGCAGATAGACGAACGTCGTCATATCGAACTCGAAGTTGTCGATCCGCTTCTGATACAACGCACTATCTATCTCGCGCATATGCGCGTCGATGCCGAGCAGTTGCAGGTTGCGCATATACGCCAGCAGTACGCGATCCATGCCAGGCTGATCGTCGATGATTTCGATCGACATCGGGTTGCCGTGCGCGTCGCGCAACTGGCCGTCGCGCACTGTCCAACCCGCTTCAGCGAGCAGGCCGCGCGCTTCGCGCAGGTTCTCGCGCAACGTGTGCGGCGCAATCGTGTCGGCCTGCCTGACCATTGGACCGAACACGGCCGCCGGCAAACTCGCGCGATACGGGTCGAGCAGCGCGAGTTCGGCAGCGGTCGGCGCGCCTTGCGCGGCGAACGGGCTATCGTCGAAGTAGCTGTTGGTGCGCCGGTACTGGCCGTAGAAGGTCATCCGGTTCAGCCAGTCGTAGTCGAATGCGAGTGCAAGGGCATGCCGCACCCGCACATCCGAAAACATCGGCCTGCGCGTGTTGAACATCAGCCCCTGCATCTGCGCGCCGTGATCCGGAAAGACTCTGCGCTGCAACACGCCGTTCTCGAAGTTCTTGCCGATATAACGGCGCGCCCATTGCATCGAACTGTATTCGACCATCACGTCGGTATCGAGCGCTTTCAGCGATTCGAGCTGCGTGTAATGATCGTGATAGAGCTTGAACGCGACGCGCGCGAAACGGTACATGCCGCGCCGCGACGGCAAATCGGCGGCCCAGTAAGCCGGATTGCGACGGTAGACGATCTGCGTGTCGTTCTTGCGCTGCTCGATCAGATACGGGCCGCTCGACACCGGCGGCACGTTGGTCAACTGATCGAACGCGATGCGCGTGCCGTTGGCTTGCATTGCCCACTTGCGCGAGAAAACCGGCAGGTCGCCTGCGATCAACGGCGCGTCGCGTTCCACGTGCCTGAAGTCGAAGCGCACCCGCGACGGGTCGAGCACCGTGGCGCGGCTGATCACCGCGAACTGCGAGTTGAACAGCGGCGATGCCTGCGGGCTGGTCAGCGTATCGAACGAATACTTGACGTCGTCGGCGGTGATCGGATCGCCGTTCGAAAAGCGCGCTCGCGGGTCGATATGAAACACCGCTGATTTGCCATCCGGCGCCACCTCGACGTCGTCGGCGATCAATGCGTATTCCGACGCGAGTTCGTCCCAGCTGCGCTGCATCAGCGTATCGAACATCAGATGCAGGATGTCCGGCGCCGGCGCACCACGCGTCAGGAACGGATTCAGCGAATCGTAGCTTTGCGCTTCGTCGTAGTTCTGGAAAACCAGCGTGCCGTCGGTCGGCGCATTCGGGTCCGCGTAATCGAAATGCGTGAACCCGGACGGATACTTCGGCGCGTCGTATTGCGCAATCGACGCCCTCGCGAACGCGGGCGCCGTCGTCAACGGCACGACCAGCAGCCCCGCGACGAGCGTCACCGCAACCCGCGCCGCGAGCATCTTAACGACGCGCGCGCGCGGGCCTCGAAACCTGTCGGTTGTCATCATGCGTGTCTGGACGCAATCGGCTCGTAGCCGATGCGCGATGCTTCGAAACCGCGCGGGCGGCGGCGGGTAGCCATCGCTCGCGCGGTTCCGGGTTGAAGGCCGGATGGGTAAATTGCGAAGGCCGGAAGTTCGCGTCGAAGCTGAGCTTATTCGTCGTCGTTACTCGTCGTCGTTACTCGTCGTGGTTACTCGTCGTCGGGCGGTGTGGTCTTGAACGAGAACTGAACTTCGCCGACATACGGCTCGGCATTCTTCTCGCACTTGTACGCCTTGCCTGCGGCAATCACGGCTTCGTTGAACACCGACGTCGGCGGCGTGACGCGCATGATCTTCACGTCGCTGACCTTGCCGTCCGTACCGATCGTCAGATGCGCGATCACGTCCGCCGAAATACCGTCCGTCAATGCCTTGCGCGGAATCACCGGCTGCACCGACTGGCAATGACCGCGGCCGTCCACCACGCCGTGCAGCGCGGGCGGCGCCGGCGGCGCGGCCGGTGCCGGTGCCGGAGCAGGTGCCGGCGCAGGCGTCGGCGAGGCGATCGCCGGAGCGTTCGGAGCCGGATTCGCCGTGGGCTGGATCACCGGCTGCGGCGTCGGTCGCGGCGGCGGCGGCGTCGGAGTCGGCTTCGGTATTTCGTGCTTCGGCTGCGCTTTTGGCGGCGCCGGCGGCGGCTCCAGCTTCTTCACCTCGGGCGGCGGCGGTGGCGGAGGCGGCGGCGCAATCTGCACGCGCATCTCCTTCGGCGGCGGAGGCGGCGGCGGCTGGAACTTCATGTGCGACACGCCCAGAATCACCAGCGCCTCGACCAGCACCGCAACGCCGAGCGCCAGCTTCATGGGCATGCGACCTTGATGCGCCGGCGTCGTCGATGCCCAGAGTGCACCGTCCAGGCGGTTCTGCGGATCTTTCATGTCGATGGCCGGTGAACTCATGTCGTCGGGTTCGTGGCCAATGCAACCGAACTGATGCCCGCCGCGCGCACCAGGTCCATCACCTTGACGATATTCTTGTAGCTCGTGCCTTCGTCGCCGGCAATCGCGACATCTACTTTCTTCGAGTCGTGAACCAGACCTTGCAGACGCGCGGTCAGTTCGTCGGGCGTCACGGGCTTCGAATCCAGATAGATTTCGTCCGTCTTCGTCACCCCGATCGATACCTTGATGGTCTGCTGCAACTGCTCGGCGGTGCTCGATTGCGGCAGGTCGAGCTTGATGCCTGCGCCCTGGATCATCTTCAGCGTCGCGAGCATGAAGAACACCAGCAGGAACATCATGATGTCGATCATCGGGATGATCTCGATGCGCGCTTTCTCTTCACCGCCGAGGTAATGGCTGCGATGGTTTCGCATGGTCCGTCTCCTTGAGTGCCGGCGTCAGACTGCGAAGCGCGATACGAGCAGCGACTTGATGAGGTCGAACTGGTTGACCGTCATCCGGATACGCTTGTTGAAGTAGTTCAGGAAGATCACGCAGATGATCGCGATGGTCAGGCCGCACGCAGTGGCCGTCAGCGCGTGACCGATGCCGCCCGTCACACCGTTCGGGTTCGCGGTGCCGCTGGTGCCGAGCACGTTGAACGATTCGACCATGCCGATGATCGTGCCAAGCAGACCCAGCAACGGGCCGAGCGTCACGGCCGTATCGAGAATCCACAGGTTACGGTCGAGACGCGGCAACTGGAACATGATCGTTTCCTCGATCTCGCGTTCGACCACGGCTTCGCTCTTGCCCTTCACTTTCATCGCCGACTTCACGAGTTCGCCTTGCACGGTCTGCTTGTAGTGCTCGGCCACTTTGGCGGCATCTTCGGGATTGGCTGCATCGACGAGTTTCAGGTCATGTTCGAGGGTCTTGCCGGCACGCACGGCACGCGAGAAGAACATGAATCGTTCGATGATGATCGCGATGCCGAGCAGGAAGATGAACGCGAGGAGAGGGATCAGACCCATCGACTGGATCGAGTAGTTAATGAGGGTATTCAGCACTGCGGACTCCGGTTAGTACAGGCTCAAGCGGCCGTTGAATAACGGTAGGTTTCGAGATGCCGGCTGCCTTGTGAGTCGCCGGCTAAAGGCCCGCCATCTATGCAAAGCCCGTACCAGGTCAGGCGACTGGTTTCTCCGTAACGAACGTCGCCAGTCCTTTACAAGGGACGCTTTGCCTTTTATTTCATGGACTTGCCGAGCGCGACAAAGATCTCGCATGCCCGCGGCTTGCGTGGCGCTCGCGCACGCATATAGCAAAACAAATTGATTTTTGTAATTAGAGTAAGTCCGTTTTCCAAGACTGATTCTGCCAAAGCCTTTAATTCTCTATTGCAGAAATGGTGCGAAAAGTCGCACTTGAAGCGTTTTGGTGCAATCTCAGAATACCCATAGACAATTTCATTACATATACCTTTCATATTACTTTCGATTTAGTATGGCAATAGGCACCAATTGAAGACCAGCTACCACCCACAAATGCCTACGCATAGCGCGAAGCAACCTTACAGAATCGCTTTCTTACACTTATTACCGTTCATTTCAACGGCACATTAATCGCCCAGAATTAGGGAATTTAATTGCCATGGATCATTTTTTATTTAATGCACCAATTCTGTAATTAAGCATTCTTACGGTGCGTAAGCTGCACCAAATGGTAATTAAAATAAGCCGTCTAACTTTATTTTTTTCTAATGGAAACTTTCCTGCGTTCTGTTACGCGCGAGGAATGCCTTATTTCCAGGCACTACCCGCGCGACACAATTTTTCGTAACTCTGAATTCCTAAGCAAATCAATCGCTTCGATGCATTTGCGGAGGCCGCTCAAGGCCTTTCCGACGGTCCGCGACCTCACACATGGCATATCTCGTGCTCTTGCTGCGCTCGCTTCAAGACCAAGGCGCGCGCGTCCGACACGATCGGCGACGCACCCTGGACGGGATGTGCGGGACGGCGCGGGGATGCGCCGGACAGCGAAGAACTCGCTGACGTCAACGCACTGCATCGCACGCGCAACTCGCGCCTGCGTTTGCGTGATCGTTCAACGGAAGTGGCCTTAACAACAAGAAGGAGCGCAAGTGAAACAAAAGCGATTGGCCTCAGCCATCAAAAGAATCATTGGTGCCGAGCTGGTGTTGACAGCGGCGTTCGTCCCGCTGGCACACGCACAAAGCCAACCTGATACAGCGGCCGTTCCGACGGCCGCAAGCACGCCAGCGGCGACTCCCCCCGCCGTCAGCAAGCTCGAAAAAGTAGAAGTCACCGGTTCGCTGATCCGCACATCGGACAAGACCGGCAACGTCGAAGTCCAGACCGTTACAGCAAGGGAAATCCAGCAAAGCGGCTACACGACCGTGGCCGACTTCCTGCGCGGCATGTCTGCCAACTCCGCGTCCAGTTGGGGTTCAACCACGATGAACGGCACGGCGCCGGGCGGCTCGGGGATCGCATTGCGCGGTCTGTCCGAGAAGTACACGCTGGTGCTGGTCGACGGCCAACGCGTCGCGAACTACGCACAGGCGGTGAACTTCACCGACACGTTCTTCGACGTCAACACGATCCCGCTGAACATCGTCGATCACATCGAAATCGTGAAGACGGGCGCCGTGTCCGCATACGGTTCCGACGCGATTGCCGGCGTGGTCAACATCATCACGAAAAAGAACTTCCAGGGTCTTCAGGTCGACGGGCAGCTCGGCAAGGCACAGCATCCGGGTAACGCTCAGGGCAACTTCAGCGTGCTCGGCGGCTTCGGCGACCTGAACTCGGATCGTTTCAACGTGACGGCAGCCGCCAGCTACTATCGCGATTCCGGTTCGACGCTCGACCAGCGCGACATGACCAAAAACGAAGACTTCAGCCAGTACCCAGGTGGGTCGGCGGGTCCTCTGGGTCCGAACCAGCAGTCATTCTGGCAACTGCCGGACGGCTCGACCGCCGCGTTGAGCCCATGCCCTCCGGGCAGCACTAACGCGGCGGGCGCATCGTGCGTGTACAAGAACGCGAACACGTACTCGCTGATTCCACAGACGACGCGTCTGAACGCGAAGGTGCGTGGCACCTTCAAGATCAACGACGACATACAGGCTTACGCCGACTTGTGGGCGAGCCGCAACGAGACGGTCCAGTACTTCGGCAGCCCGGCCATCAGCAGCGTGTCGAACGTGTTCAATCCAGTGACCGGCTCGGTGTCGCAACTCGACCGCACGGTGTCGGCGCTGAATCCGTACAACCCGTACGGTGTCGATACGCCGATCAACCTGACCTTCCCGGGCATTGCGCAGCGCGCAGACACGGCATCGACGTTCTGGAAGGCCTCGACGGGCGTGAAAGGTTCGTTCACCACGCCGAAGGCCGGCGACTGGGACTGGTCGGTGGACTACGGTCATTCGCAGAGCACGGTCGACACGACGTACTCGAACATGATCAACACGGCCGCGCTTGAAAACCTCCTCGGCCCGAACGGCGGCTACAACTTCGCGAACCCGGCATCGACGCCGAACGGTCTGAACGGCCTGTTCCAGAACGACTACCAGCAGGCGATCTCGAAGCTCGACAGCGTGACGGCGAAGACCTCGACCGGCAATCTGTTCAACCTGCCGGCTGGCCCGGTCGGCATCGGTTTCGGTACGGAATTCCGTCACGAAAGCTCGCTGATCAACCCGCGCACGTACTCGTCGCAAGGGATCGTCGTGCCGGCGAACGTTCAGTCCGTCGACGGCGAACGCAACATCGCGGCTGTGTATTACCAGATCGATATTCCGATCATCCACAACCTGACGTTCACGCAAGCGGGCCGCTATGACCACTATAGCGACTTCGGCGGCGCGTTCTCGCCGAACTTCGCACTGCGCTTTCAACCGGTCCAGATGCTGACGACGTACGCGTCGTACAGCCGTGGTTTCCGCGCGCCGACGCTGATCGAAAACTCGCAGGCAACCTACCTGGCTCACCAGAACCTCGTCGATCCGAACGACCCGAGCGGCGTGCCGACCAAGCACTTCACGACGGAACAGATCAACGGCAATCCGAACCTCCAACCGGAGCACACGAAGAACTACAACATCGGCTTCCAACTGTCGCCGGATACGTCGACCGATATCGGTGCAGCGTTCTACAAGATTCATATCGACGGCGTGATCGGTACCGACGATCCGAATGCCGTGCTGGATGCCAACGACCCGTCGAGGGTCGTGCGCAATCCTGACGGCACGATCCGCTACATCTCGCAACAGTTCATCAACCTCGGCTCGCTGGATACCGACGGCTTCGACATGAACTTCCGCAAGTCGGTCGGCACGAAGTACGGCACGTTCACGCTGTCGGGCGACTGGGCGTACGTGTGGCACTTCAAGCTGAACAGCCCGGGCGCTGCAACGCAGGACTTCGCGGGTAACAACCTCGCGCTGCTGCAACCGTTCGGTGCGTCGAATCCCCGCTGGAAGGGCAACACGAGCCTGACTTGGGATTACCGCAAGATGACCACGACGCTGAGCTGGCAGTACACGGGTCCGTACACCAACGCAGTGGCAGCCGAGTTCGGCGACGGTGGCACGGGTTCGGTGGCGTCGTATAGCCAGTTCAACCTGATGATGACGTATCGCGGCTTCAAGAACTGGACGATCTATGGTGGCATCCAGAACATCTTCGACAGGACGCCGCCGTTCGACGTGGAGTGGCAATCAACGCCGGACATCACCGGCTACGACCAGTCGCTGTACACGAATCTGGGCCGCTTCTTCCAGATTGGCGCGACCTACCGCTTCTGATCGTCGCAGCGGGCTTGATCGCAGGACCGTAGGTCTCCTCTTGCCTCTTCTTCGTTGTTGAAGAGGATTGGCGGCGGTGCCTCGCGCACCGCCAGCTTTTTTGCTATTCGGATGCCACTTGAAATACGCAATGAAACCGATTCACGCCACTCGGGCGGCGTTGGCCGCGTTGGCGCTCGCCCTTCTCTCTCCCGCCCACGCCGTGACGATCCCGCCCGGCGTCGCGCTCGCAGCCACCCAGGAACTCACGCGGCAAACACCCGTCGAGGCAGAATCGATCGACCCCGCGCATATCGAATCCTGGGCCGCTAATACCATCGGCCTCGACCTGTTCGAAGGTTTGACGCGAATCGCCGCCGACGGTGCGGTCGTGCCGGGCGTCGCGCAATCGTGGAGCCGCAGCGCGCCCGATACATGGATCTTCAAGCTGCGCCACAACGCGCGCTGGAGTAACGGCGAGCCGGTCACGGCCGCCGATTTCGTCTATTCATGGCAACGCGTGGTCGATCCGAAGACCGGCTCGAAATACACGATCCTGGTCGAGTTCGTGAAGAACGCGAAGGCGATTCTGGCGGGCAAGGCGCCGCTCGCGAGTCTCGGCGTGCGCGCGGTCGATCCGTACACGGTAGAGGTCAGGACCGAAGACCCGACCGCGTTCTTTCCGCAACTGACTGCAATGTCGACGATGGCGCCGGTGAACCGCGCGACGGTCGCGAAGTACGGCGACGAATGGACCCGTCCCGGCCACATGGTCAGCGACGGTGCGTATGCGTTGAGCGACTGGCAACCGGGCAACCGTCTCGTGATGGTGAAGAACGACAAGTACTGGGATGCGAGCAAGGTCGCGATCACGAAAGTCACCTATCTGCCGATCGAAAGCGACGAAACGGCAATGCGGATGTATCAGGCCGGCCAGTTTGATTACACGTATACGATTCCGTCCGGCATCTATAACCAGGTCAGCAAGCAGTTCGACTCCGAACTGAAGACCGGGATGTTTATCGCCACCTACTACTACTCGCTGAACAACGCCGACCCGGCCTTCAGGGACAAGCGCGTGCGCGAGGCGCTGTCCATGGTGATCGACCGCAACCTGCTGACGTCCAAACTGACCGCAAGCGGCGAGTTGCCGCTGTACGGCCTGATTGCAAAAGGCACGCAAGGCGCGGCGCAATTCCAGCCCGACTGGGCCGCGTGGCCGATGGCGAAGCGCATCGAAACCGCGCGAGACCTGCTGAAACAGGCGGGCTATTCCGCTGCAAAGCCGTTGACGTTCACGCTGACATACAACACCAACGACCTGCACAAGAAGGTCGCGCTATTCACGACGTCGGAATGGCGCACCAAGCTCGGCGTCAACGTGAAGCTCGAAAACGTCGAGAACCGCGTGCTGCTGAAAATGCGCCACGACGGCAAGGTGCAGGCGTCCCGCGACGGCTGGTTCGTCGACTACAACGACGCGATGTCGTTCTTCGACCTGATCCGCTGCAACAGTGTGCAGAACGACCAGCACTACTGCAATCCGAAGGTCGATGCGTTGATCGATCAGGCGAACCAGCAGATGGACGAAGCGAAGCGCACCGCGATGCTAACGCAGGCGCACGACATCGCGATGAACGACTATCCGCTGATTCCGATGTTCCAGTACTCGGCGGTGCGGCTCGTGAAATCGTATGTGGGCGGCTATTCGCCGACCAACTACGTCGATCAGCGGCAGTCGCAGGACATGTACATCATCAAGCACTGAGCGCAAGGAGCCTTGCCATGCTGGCTTATACATTGCGCCGCGCGTTATGGGCGATCCCGACGATTCTCGCCGTGATCACCGCGTGCTATCTGCTGCTGCACCTGACGCCCGGCGGCCCGTTCGATTCGGAGAAGCATCTGTCGGCGGCCGTGCTTGCCAATCTCGACGCGAAATACCACATCGATCAGCCGCTGTGGAAGCAGTATTTGCTCTACATCGACTCGCTGCTGCACGGCGATCTCGGCGCGTCGTTCCGTTACACGGACTGGTCGGTCAGCGAACTGGTGTGGAAAGCCCTACCGGTCAGCCTCGGCGTCGGCGGCATTTCGGTGCCGATCGCGCTGGTGATCGGTGTGGCGCTCGGCACGGTTGCGGCGGTGCGCCGCAATGGCGTGATCGACTACGGCGTGATGTTGCTCGGCAATCTCGGCAGTGTGGTGCCGCCATTCATCCTCGGCCCCGTGCTGGTTTGGGTCTTCGCGATCCTGATCAAGCGCGGCGAGCATGGTCTGCTGCCCGCTGGCGGTTGGGGTGACGGCGACTGGCACTACCGCGTATTGCCGATCGTACTGCTCGTGATCATCAACGTATCGACGATTGCGCGCGTGATGCGCGGCAGCATGATCGAAGTGCTGTCCGGCAATTTCATCCGGACCGCGCGCGCGAAAGGTCTGGCCGGCCGCACCATCGTCTTGCGTCATGCGCTGAAACCGGCGCTGATGCCGGTCGTATCGCTACTCGGCTCGCTGTGCATTTCGTCGATCACCGCTGCGGTCGTCACCGAATCCGTATTCGCGCTGCCCGGTCTCGGGCAACTGGTCGTGAACGGCGCGATCAATCGCGACTACACGCTGGTGCTCGGTCTGGTCGCATTGATCACGGCAGTCGCGGTCCTGTTCAATCTGCTGGTCGATCTTGCTTACGCATGGCTCGATCCGCGCATCCGGTACTGACATGAAGATCCGTCTATTCAACCTGGCCGCGCGTGCGTTCGTCGCGCCGCCGGCCGATGCGGCGTCCGCAGGCGGTTGTGTGTCCGGCGGCATCGTCACGAAGACTTCGCGCGGACCGTTCGCGATTGCCGGCATGCGCTTTTTGCGTAATCGCGCGGCATTTGCAAGTCTCGTGATCCTGCTGCTGATCGTCGTCGCATGCTTTGCGGGGCCGCTGTTTCTGCCCAACAATCCGGTCGACAGCGACTGGGGATCGATCAGTCTGCCGCCGTCGTGGCTCGGCATGCATCTGTTCGGTACCGACGAACTCGGTCGCGACCTGCTCGCGCGCACGCTGGTGGGCGGGCGCGTATCGCTCGAAGTCGGGTTGCTCGGCACGCTGGTGTCCGGACTGATCGGCGTCGCGTGGGGCGCGACAGCCGGCTTCATGGGCGGACGCGTCGATGCCGTTATGATGCGCGTCGTCGACATGATGTACGCGATTCCGTACATGCTGATCGCGATCATGATGATGACGCTGTTCGGCCGCGCATTCTATCTGGTCGTGCTGACCATCAGCGCGTTTTCGTGGCTCGATATGGCGCGCGTGGTGCGCGGTCAGACGCTGTCGCTGCGTTCGCGCGAATTCGTCGATGCGGCGCGTGCGACTGGCGTCAGCACCCGCGCCATCATCGCGCGGCATATCGTGCCGAACCTGATCGGCGTGGTGGTCGTGTATGCCACCGTCACGGTGCCGTCGATCGTGCTGACGGAATCGGTGCTGTCGTTTCTCGGACTCGGCGTCCAGGAGCCGATGACGAGTTGGGGCGTGCTGATCGAAGACGGTGCCCAAAAACTCGAATCGATGCCGTGGCTGCTGCTCTGCCCAGCCGTCATGCTGTGCGTGACGCTTTATTGCGTGAACTTCGTCGGCGACGGTTTGCGCGACGCTCTCGACCCCAAGGATCATTGACATGGCGCTACTCGAAGTGAAGGACCTGAGTGTGCGCTTCACGCGCCGCGAAGGACCGCCGGTCGATGCGGTCCAACGCGTGTCCTTTTCGCTCGACGCGGGCAGCACGCTGGGCATCGTCGGCGAATCCGGGTCGGGCAAGAGTCAGACCGTGATGGCGCTGCTCGGTTTGCTGTCGTCGAACGGCAGCGTGTCGGGCACCGCACTGTATCGTGGCGAAGACGGCGGCGATCTGCTGACGATGAACAACGCAGCGCTGAACAGGATTCGCGGCAACCGGATCGGCATGGTGTTTCAGGACCCGATGACGGCGCTCAATCCGTTTTTGACCATTGAACGGCAGATGACGGAATCGCTGCAATTGCACAAGAAGCTGTCGCGTCGCGAAGCACGTCGGCGTGCCATCGAGATGCTCGACACGGTGCGGATTCCCGATGCCGCACGCCGCATCGGCATGTATCCGCATGAGTTTTCCGGTGGTATGCGGCAGCGCGTGATGATTGCGATGGCGTTGCTGTCCGAACCGGAAATTTTGATTGCCGACGAACCGACTACCGCGCTCGACGTCACCGTTCAGGCGCAAATCATCGAATTGCTGCGCGAACTGAATCGCGAGCGCGGCACGGCAATCGTCCTCATCACGCACGACATGGGCGTGGTCGCCGGTTTGTGCGATACCGTGATGGTGATGTATGCAGGGCGCACGGTCGAGCAGGCAGACGCGCGCGCGCTGTTCGCCGCGCCGACCCATCCGTACACGATCGGCCTGTTGAACGCGCTGCCGCGCATCACCGACGACGACGACCGCCCGTTGCAAACCATTCCGGGCAATCCGCCTTTGCCAGGGCAAATCGGCGCGGGCTGCGCGTTCGCACCGCGTTGTTCGTTTGCAGACGATACTTGCCGCACCACAGTGCCGTCGCTCGACGCGCGTAGCGATCTGGCGGGTGCATTGCGCGCGTGCCACCGTCCGGTTCCAGCCATTCTGGGGGCCGTTCGATGAACCAACATTCCGCTTGCAACAGTACCGAACCGCTGCTGTCGGTGAACGAACTGAAGGTGCATTTCAGCGTGCCGCGCGGCAAATTACCGTGGTCTGGCAAGGCCACGCTGCGCGCTGTCGACGGCGTGTCGTTCGATGTACGGCGCGGCGAAACCGTCGGGCTGGTGGGTGAATCCGGTTGCGGCAAGTCCACGCTCGCGCGCGCGATCGTCGGTCTTGCGCCTGCGTCGGGCGGCAGCGTCAAGCTTCATGGCGTCGAAACCGTGCAAGGCGCGAAGCGCGATCTCGGCATCTTGCGGCGCGACGTGCAGATGATCTTTCAGGACCCGCTGGCGTCGCTCGATCCGCGCATGACGATCGAGCAGATCGTCGCGGAGCCGTTGATCACGCATCGGCCCGATGTCGCGCGCGCCGATGTGCGCGCTCGCGTGCTGACCATCCTCGAACGCGTCGGCCTGAATGCGCAGCATCTGCGGCGCTATCCGCATGAGTTTTCGGGCGGGCAATGTCAGCGCGTCGGAATTGCACGGGCATTGATCAGCGAGCCGCAACTCGTGATCTGCGATGAACCGGTGTCCGCGCTCGACGTGTCGATTCAAGCGCAAATCGTTAATCTATTGCGCGACTTGCAACGCGAACTGTCGTTGTCGCTGCTGTTCGTCGCGCACGATCTGGCCGTGGTGAAAGCAATCAGCCATCGCGTGATGGTGATGTATATGGGGCGCGTGATAGAGTTCGGCGAAAAACGCGCGCTGTACGCGGCACCTGCGCATCCCTATACCCGTGCATTGCTGTCGGCCGTACCGGTTCCCGACCCGACCGTCGAGCGCGCGCGACGGCATCTGCTGCTTCAAGGCGAGATTCCGTCGCCCTTGCAACCGCCGTCGGGATGCGCGTTCCGCACGCGCTGCCCCGCCGCAATCGACGCATGCGGCGATGCGCAACCGCAAGCGGTTTCCCGGCAAGGTGATGCACGGCGGGTTGCGTGCATCCGGGTTCCCGTTCCTACCGAATAGCGCCTGTTTCATGGGCGGGAGTTCAACAACCGGGACAGCGGCGAAAGCCCACGCTCGACCGGCCCGAGCTGATGGCCTCGTGATGGGCCAAAAGCAAAAAGCCCGTTCAAGTTCCCATGAACGGGCTTTGTCTGGCGGAGTGGACGGGACTCGAACCCGCGCCCCCCGGCGTGACAGGCCGTATCATATAGGCTGCGACGCCGGACTGGCATGGCGTGTGACTCCCGAGTAACGGAACACCACTCGTGAAATGGTATATCGATACGTATATCAGGACCACATCAAGTAAAATATTTATTGAAAATCAACAGCTTGTGCAACCGATGAAAATCGCCACCTGGAACGTCAACTCCCTCAAAGTCCGCCAGCAACACGTCATCGACTGGCTCGCGAGCAGCGGCACCGACGTGCTGTGCCTGCAGGAACTGAAGCTTCCCGACGAAAAATTTCCGCGCGCCGAACTCGAGGCGGTCGGCTATCGAAGCTGGTACGCGGGTCAGAAAACCTATAACGGTGTCGGCATTCTGGTGCGCGAAGGTTTGAACGTCGACGAAAGCAGCATCGTGCGCAACATCCCAGGTTTCGAGGACCCGCAGCAGCGCGTGATCGCGGCAACCATCGACGGCGTGCGCATCATCTCCGCGTATTTCCCCAACGGCCAGGCGCCCGGCACCGACAAGTTCGCGTACAAGCTGCGCTGGCTCGACGCGCTGCACGACTGGCTCGCAACCGAGATGACGCTGCATCCGAAGCTCGCCTTGCTCGGCGACTACAACATCGCGCCCGACGATCGCGACGTGCACGATCCGAAGGCATGGGAAGGTCAGAATCTGGTGTCGCCCGAGGAACGCGCGGCGTTCGTGCAGCTGATCGGCCTCGGCCTGCTCGACGCGTTCCGCCAGTTCGAGCAGCGGGAAAAAATCTATTCGTGGTGGGACTACCGGATGATGGCGTTCCGTCGCAACGCGGGACTGCGCATCGATCACATCCTGCTGTCGAAGGCATTGGCCGACATCTGCTCGGCGTGCGACATCGACAAGGTGCCGCGCAAGTGGGAGCAGCCGTCGGATCACGCGCCAGTGTTCGCGCAGCTGGGCTGATCCGGAATACAGCGACGAAACGAGGCAGCGCTGCCTCGCGTCCCTATTGCTTCAAGCGCCGCCCAGCACACCCCACAAGAACCCGAACACCATCGCATCATGCTCGGCCTGCTCCAACTCATCGGAGCCGCCGTGGCCGCCTTCCGTATTCTCCCGATACCACACGTGCTGCGCGCCCAGCGCCTGCATGCGCGCGGCCATTTTGCGCGCATGGCCGGGATGCACGCGATCGTCGGCGGTCGACGTCGTGAATAGCACCGGCGGATACGCGACACCCGCCGCGAGGTTGTGATACGGCGAATACGCGGCGAGCGCACGCGCTTCATCGGGTTCGTCGGGGTCGCCGTACTCGTCGATCCACGAGGCGCCCGCATGCAGCAGGTGATAGCGGCTCATATCGAGCAACGGCACCTCGCAGACGACCGCGCCGAATAGCTGCGGCCGCTGCACCATGCAGGCGGCCACGAGCAAACCGCCGTTGCTGCCGCCCTGAATGCCGAGCTGCGCGGCGCTCGTCACGCCGGTCGCGATCAGCGCCTCGGCGACCGCGATGAAATCATCGAACGCGCGCTGGCGATGCTCGCCTTGCGCCGCCGTGTGCCAGCGCGTGCCGAACTCGCCGCCGCCGCGAATATGCGCGACCACGTACACGCCGCCGCGTTCGAGCCAGCCGATGCCCTGCCCCGTCAGATAGCTCGGCAGCAGCGGAATCGCGAAGCCGCCATAGCCGCTCAGCAGACATGGGCGCGGCGGGCTTTCATCGCCCGGCGACGACGGCGCTTCCTTCGGCCCAATCACCGTGTAGGGTACGCGCGTGCCATCGGCCGATACCGCATGTCCGCGCGTCACCGCAACGCGCGTCGCGTCGAACTGCGTCGGCCAACGGTCGAGCAACTCCCATTCGCCGGGCTCCTCGAGCGCGAGATCGGAGAGCCAGTAGGCGGGCGGTTGCAGATAATCGTCGGTGTCGACGAACACTTCGTCGTTCAGTGTCGACTCGACCGGCGACACGTCGACCTGCGCATCGCCGCGCGACGCGAATACGCGCTCACGCCACTGCCAGGTGCCGTCCTCGCGCTGCGACGGCGTCCAGATCAGCGTCTTGCCGCGCACGTCGTCGAGATACGACACGATCAGATGATGGCACGTATGCGACCACTCGCAGGCCGAGGTCAGCGGCGTCGGCGTGAAGAGCGGCGTCACGTCGCGCTCGCCGCGCAGAAACGCGTCCTCGCGAATCGCGAGCAGCGCGCCGCCCGGATAGCGCGCGAGATTGCCGTCCCACTCGCATTCCCAATCGAGCCGCGGCTCGAGCAACAGCCAGCCCTGCCACGCCCCCACCGCGACGTGCGATGGCACTTCGTAACGATGCCAGGCGTCGCTAGCGTCGTCGAGGTAATACGTGTGCGAATCGAAAAAGTCGACGCTGCTCGTCACCGTATGCCGGCGATCGACCGGATCGTAATGCGCCTCCACGCCGATGTCGCCAAACTCGCCGCGAAACACGACGGGCGCATCGGCGAGCGCCGTACCGCGGGTCCAGCGCCGCACGTCGCGCGGATAACCGGAGCGCGTCAGCGTCTTGCGCCCATTGTCCCAGCCGACGTACAGCGTATCGCGATCGATCCACGACACCGTGTGCTTGCCCGCCTTCGCAATCGCGAAGCCATCGTCGACGAAACGCCGCGCGTCGAGATCGAACTCGCGCACGACGAGCGCATCCGAACCGCCCGGCGACATCGTGATCAGCGCGCGGTCGCCGTCCGGATAAAGGATATCGAGATCGACGCAGACCCACGGCGTGCCGTCGGCCGCGCCGAGCGCGTCGAAGTCGAGCAGGTTCTGCCACACCGGCGCGCCGTTGCGCCATGCGGCCCACACGGTGCGTCGCCAGATACCGCGCGGATTGCGCTCGTCCTGCCACAAATCGTAGGCCCAGTCCTTCCAGCGATCCGGAATCACCGGACGCTCGCGCGGCAGATAGGCATCGGCGAGCCGCCGTCTGAGCGTGTCGAACGACTCGCCGCTGCACCACGCCACGCGGGTGCGCGCATTCTGCGCGTCGACCCATGCGAGTGCGTCAGCGTCGTACAGCTCTTCGAGCGACAGGAAAGGATCGGGGGAAAGCGGCCACTCGAACGGGGCGGGAGAAGCTGAAGAAGCTGGCATCGTCGGCTGTTGGATCGGAACAGCGTTGATTATGCCTCGTGCGCGGTGGTTGACGGTTTGCCGCGGGGCGCGCTGCAACAACGACGAAGGCGGCCTGAGCCGCCCCCGCCTGCCATGCAGCATCGCTCAGAACGAGCGTGTCAAGGCTCCAGATTGAGCTCCTGAAATTGTTGCACAGGCTAGAACGCGCTTGTACACTGGAACCAAAGCCTGATAAGGGTTTCCGGCGTGATTCTTTACCACGTGGATGTACCACAGACCATTTCAAAAAGACCGCGAAAAATGAGCGAACATGTAGTTAAACGGGGCAACCGATATTATTACCGGCGCCGCGTCCCGGTTGATTTAGTCGATGCTTTCGGCAAGTCCGAACACCAGCAAGCGCTAGGCAGTGCGAAACGTTCAGAGGCGGACAAACTAGCCCGTCAAGCGGCTGTCGAGCTTGATCGCATCTTCGATAAGCTCCGCGCTGAATTGAACGCGCCCAACGTTCCGGTCTCGGCAACGCCGGACTATGGGCCGATCGCACGGGAGGCGGCTGAGGACGCTGAGCTAGATATGTATGCGTCCGCCGCTCTGTTTGAGGAGCCTCTAGACGTTCAATTCGCCAACCATGATGAGCAACTAGCGCGGGAGGCTCGCCAAGCCCAACGCCGACAGCAACGCGTGGCGGATATGAAAGAGGCTATACGCGGAGTATTAGGCGATACCAATGGACATGCGCCCCACATCGTTACCGCGCTGGCAGCGCTCGTAGTGCCCCCGCAAGCTCCCACCAAGGCCGCGCCCGCCCCACTGGAAACGCGGCCTATGGACCGCTCGTTAGACACGCTGGCGCGCCTATGGGAGAAAGACCGACAGCCAGAGTCGCGCGCGGCCCTCGCATTCCATCGCGCGGTGGACCGTTTCCACGCAAAGATGGGGCGCGTTGCCGTGCCTCGCATCACTAAGGCGCAAATCGTTGCCTTGAAGGACGCGCTAGAGGCGGAAGGAGTTGGGCCTACCTCTGTCGATCAAACGCTTAACAATCTCCGTACGCTTTTCACCTACGCAATTGGCAAGGCATGGATAGAGACCAACCCCGCAACAGGCGTTAAGCGCGAGGGCAAGAAAAAGCACGCGCGAACCGCGCGCCCTCCTTTCGACCTGGCTACGCTTAACCGCATATTTGCACACCGCATCTACACGGAGGACTACCGGCCCGAAGCGGGACGCGGAGAAGCCGCGTATTGGCTCCCTTTGCTTGGCCTATACACAGGCGCACGTGTTGAGGAGCTTTGCCAGCTAAGCCCGGATAACGTACATGAGGAGAGCTACCGGGACGACAGCGGTAAAGAGCGCAAAGCATGGGTAATGCAATTGATCAACAGCGAAGAACACGGCCAGAGCGTTAAGAACTCGTATAGCGTCCGCCGTATCCCGGTCCACCAGGAGCTTATACGCTTAGGTTTTGTGAAGTACGCGCGGGCGCAAACGGGTAAGCCCCGTATATTCCACGAATTACGCAAGGACAAGTACGGCGTAGAGTCCTCGCTTTGGTCCGCGTGGTGGATTCAAAGAATGTTACGGGCCGAGTGTAAGCCCACTAGCCCTAAGATGGTCTTTCACTCGTTCCGCCACACATTCAAGGACGTATGCCGTGAATGCGGCATTACCAAGGAGATAGCGGACGCGCTGCAAGGCCATAGCGAGGGAGACGCGTCAAGCAACTACGGCGGGGAGTTTTTCCCGTTGCGTCCGCTTGTGGGGGCTATGGCGTCCTACGCGATACACGGATTGAAGCTACCCGGCTAGCGATCAATCTCGACAGGCAAGCAACGCGTCTACCTGTTCAATCGGAATGAGTCCGCATTGGTTGTAGCGGAGCTTACCCGCGTCCATCAATTTGCGCACGGTGGGGCGGCTCAAGTTGAGCATTTCTCCCGCTTGCTTTGCCGTAGCCTGGCTCGGTCTTGGGTGGCGACCCGCGTAGATCGAAACGGCCCTAACAGCCATGTCGATAGCTTCCTGCTCGGTCACGTAGCCTCCCTCGGGCGCTCCGCCTCGACAGATAGGTGTATGACCTCGCAAAGCTTCACGGCCTCACCGAGGACGGCCAACAGGTACCACTGCGCGTCGCGGGCGGCCACAACCCGCATCCAAGTCTCGTGTAACGGCTCAATCTGCGATAGAAGTTGCTTGTACCGCTCACCGCCTGCCCTGTTGACCTCCTCTAACTTCCTATCCTTGTCTGGGTCGTACTTCGGGTCCAACTTGCGGCGGACGCTAACGTAAGATTCCTCAAGTGGTTGCATGATCGTGGAAACCTCGTCAAAGCGGGACATAAGATTATTCTTCTCATGCTCCAGTTTTCGTACTTCCTCACGCGTTAGCTTTGGACGGTCCCTAATAGCGTCTACCGCCTTCCGTATCGATGCGGGGCCAAATAATGAATAGTCGATGTCGCTCACGGTCTCTCCTAGTGAAAGACCAAGTTTAGTCATCCAACGCGCAAACGCGTAAACTTTAATACGGAGTACATATTATCTGTAAGCCGTTTTGCGCAACCGTTGACACAGCCGATTGCGCGCTAGCTACGGACGAGCAAAGGCCACCGCGCGTGTTTCAGAGCGGCGGACGGTTACAACGTGACTGAATTGGGCTCGGCGACCCTGTCGGCAGTTGACACCAGCCAATTTATTTCCGATGGGAGCTTACAGAATTCGCGTGCATCTCATCCCGCAAGCTTTGCACATCGTAAGCGTTTTTATCCGCTTTCTGAATCAACTGTCCAAGCTTTGCGCTGTCTTCCTTTACATCTGATTTTAGGTCCGATAAGTCGTGGCTCATCCCCCAAAAGAAAAGAACGACAGAAATGAGTACAACGATTATCCCTATGACCCCGCCCGCATATCCTACGATTCTGTCAGTAGTCCACTTGCCGGCATCCGACTCACTAGGACCCTTTGGAGGCGGCGCGGGGACGTAATTCAAGCCATACGGCGCGAACCCCGTACCGGGCTCAACGTTGACACGCGCATCCGGCGAAGTCTCCGACGTGCCTAGATTCCCTCGTAAGGGCGTATTGGGGCGCGACGGTATTGCCGGGCTGTTATTTCTGCTTCGCCCCATTTCCCTTAAGTCCGAGTCCGTCCATCTCTGAATTGAATTTCACCAACTCTCTTTTGAAGGCAAAAAAATGCCGCTCCATTTCTTCCGTCACATTTTTTGTATTAATCAACGGCGAATAGTACGTCTGGTAGTCAAAATTGGAGTTAATAAAACCTTCCGCTGGGGCGGTGGCGTCTATCGCACTATCGTATATTTGATAGATGCAATTAGTGAACGCACCTTTAGCAGCATCCAATTTCCCCTTACCGGAATGAGTACGACTTTCAAACTGCAACGTAAAATTTGCTGGATAGTCGTGCACTGGCAATCGGGTAATCTTAGAGATTAGATCGCTACTGCCATCCCCTGACGCTTTGTAGCGATGTTCGGCAACAATTCCGATACGACGGATGTTATCGAGTTTCAAAACACCTTGAATAACACCCCAAACCCTCTTAAAATCCCCAAACGCGGCCTCCAAGTCGATGTTCCCATTCTGCTTCTTATATACGTCCCTTGTGATCACCACATTATCACGATCTACGTAAAGGATATTACCTTGCTCTTGGTCCATCAAGCTGACCACACCCGCTGGAGACGGATCGGCGATTAGAGTGTAAAAAGTCTCGGGTAAAGCTGAACCGCGCGCATCCATCAGAGTGTCAATAAGTAGCCCGCGCATTGATTCCACGCGGAACGCGCGGTTTCCGGGACGGAATCCCAGAGTCAGCTTTTTAACGATCGACACAAAGTCCCCGACGTGAGAAGTTTAGCGTGACAGCGTACACTCATTGCTGATCCGCAGCAATGCCGGACCGGGGGTCTGCGCCGCGAGCGCAGACCCATTGAACGGTGTAATGAGCTAATCGCAATCGCGCACAATTCCCGTATCAACTGTCTCAAACATATCCGCCAGTACGTCCTCGTCCGCTATTCGCTGTGCGGCTTGCTCCTGAGCTTGCTCGATTACCACCTTACGGGCCGCCTCGTCCCACTCGGCCTTACGGATTAGCTCAAGTACCCTAGCTTGGTCATCCCTGGATACTGACTCTTTGAGCCATACCCATATGGAGATTAGCTTTCCGTTGACCTTGACGCGTACCCGGCCCTCATGCCGCTGTATCGTCCTAGCCTCACCTCGGTAATGGGCCACGTTCCCTATAAAGTACACCCTATGGATACCCTCTCCAAAAGCTGATTCAGAGGCGTTTCCGCTTTCGGGCCTCCCCGCCAAAACCAGCTTACGCAACTTGGTTAGCGTATCGTCCGCGTCACTAGGAAAGTATCCGGCCTGGCGCAATAGCTCGTGCATGGGCTCTTTCTGGTAGCTCTCAAGCGGCGCGTACCATACCTGCTTATCGACCGCCTCCCCTTCCGCCCCGATGGCGCGCAGAGCGATTGCAATCAGGTATTCATGGCGGGCCGGGACGGTCATACCGTCTACCGCGTCCTGGTGGGCCAGATATGCTCGCAGCAATTCCAGGGGCACGCGGGAGCTACCTGTAAAGGCCGGGAGGTGAATCAATTTATAGGGCAAGCGGGGCGCTCCAGCCTTGCGGCCAATCTGAGCACTCAACTCCTTGACCCGCTCCTTGATATACCGCCGGATATCCTCCTCCGCCTGCCTAACATAGGCCGACTCTCTGGCCCGCTTATCCGCCGTGCTCATGTATTCTCCCCCGAACGTCCACTACCTTATTCTTTCTTCTATAAAGAATAGTAGGAAAGTATCCATGATACCACGTCAATCCATCAAAACCCAATACTGACAAGGGTTTCAGAGAATTCCACCGATTACGCACCGGTATCCAGCGAGATATCCGCCCCGCCAAATTCGAAGGTAACCGGGGCGCACGCCCGTGCATCCCCTTTGCTAACCCATAGTTGGACCGCTCTTTTACTGGTAACGGCTTGTATTCGCTCCAAGCGTAGCCCGTCTTTATCAATACCCTTAACCAAAATATCAATAATACGAGGTAGCTCCGCGTACCATTGAACGTCACTCATCGGGCCGATACTAGTATTATCCATTTGCATTCCTAAAATTCTATTTTGACAACGTTGTTCCGGCAACGGTTAAATCTAAACACAATGGGGTACGCGTTTTTACGAGCCGATACGGTCTATCTCTCATCTTCACATACGGTCTGCAATCATAGAAACAAACCGCAGCATCATTAGCCTCTTTCCTGCTACTGAATACCTGTGAGCTAAGCATAAAGTGAATACAACGTATCTTCCATCCTGTTAATCTCATATGATTGCCCTCTGTTATTACCAGCTACCATCTATCGGATATCCATCCGGTCCGAACCCACGTTTAACCTTAAACCCTCGGTCTCTATTGGTCTTATCCACATGACACAGATTACATAGATACTGCAAGTTAGCATCATCATTAGACCCGCCTTGCTCCAATGGCTTAACGTGGTCTACTACACCGCGTAGGTCCACCCGTTTGCATGCTTGGCATGTATATTGGTCTCGCTGCTTGATTCGATCCCGTATCTTTCCCCAAGCGTGGCCGCTAAGGTCATCGATACGTGGTGCGCTCGTTGCTGCTAAGCGCTGCTTTTGCTTGGTCGTTAATGGCTTGCCATTACGTTTAATCGAGTTACTTACAGCACAGCCAGGACAACTCCATTCCATGCCAGCATGTCCCGGCTCAGGCCATTTGTGCTTAGCGCATTCGTATTGGTGTTCCAAAGATTAATTCTCCTATTTCGTAAAATAGACGCAAAATGGGTTGACGGAAGGAATATGCTGGTATAGAGGGGGGGTATTGAGAATTGCAAAGGTTAAAACCCGCAGCGCCGACAGGTTCCCTTCGTTTTAACCAATGACGCAATTTATGCTCTTTTTTTCGAGGGCAATCGGGATTAGCGGGGTATTTATCCCTGAATATCCCATATCGCTAGGTTGGCAACTCCGTAGGGTTACCCGTAGCAAATTGCCTATCGGCCTCAAGCTCACATTCGTTCTCACGAACCAGCCAAAACCACAGGCCGGGGATTAGCCCAGAGCGGACGGTCTCCCCGTGCGTTTCCCACAAATTAATGCGGGTCTCGGCGGGTGATTTCTGGACCTCGTACCGCCCTCGTGCATTCCGCTTGAGGCCCAACCCTAGACGGCGCGTAAGCTGCGCCTCCTGCCTTGCCAATCGCTCTACAGCGGCATGTACCGGGTTAGGTTTCGGCGACCCCGTCGCCGTGGGGACCGTAAGCGGCGCGCCCTTGGCCTCGGCTCGTGCATCGTCCATCTGCGCGCGCACCTCGGCCAGGCTCTCCGCCAAGATCCGGTCCGCGTCCGTCCATTCCGTGCGCTGCGCCTTGATAGCTTTAAGGTGCGTCGCTGCGCTGCGCTGTTTGCTCCTAGCTCGTGCCATTAGTGGACCTCCCTGTTATTAACGCCGGTCTCAACGGCGCAAAGCTCCTGGGCAATCCGGCTAATCTCGAACCACTGACGGGCGCTACGGAGCAATTCCGCCTCGTCATTCGGTCTACGGCGCGTGAGGCCGCACAGCCGCTTGTACTCAACCAACTCACGATTACCTTCCCGCATAGAAGCTTGAGCGATGCTCAGCAGGCGTCCGAGCTTTCCAAGACGACAATCCACGGCCCTTACGCAGACTTGATCGGCCTCCGCAGCGCTGCGGAACTGCCACTGCATACCTGGGCCATAGGTCCGGTTAATAAGCTCAGTTCTCAGCCAGTTATTGTCTTTGCTGCCGCGCTTTCCGCCCGTTACATGGTCCGGGCGAATGCTGATTCTCTGGCATGCGTCCAGTAGGTCACGGCGGCTCATTGCTCCTCACCCTCAAAGCTGGCCACCAACTCCGCAACGGCGTCACGCGGCACGCCAAGCTCACCGGCTAGACGACTAAGACGGGCGTAGATTCGGGGATTGACTCCCGCCGTTACCGTTCGGTCCAGTTCTGCCCCGGCCAGTACGAACCGGGGTTTATGTGCGTTGGCAAGCTCGAAAGCGCGGCGGCGGAACACGGAAGCTACCGTCAATCCATCTGCATTGGCCCTTAGGTGCAACGAGCGCATAGCGGAAGCGCTAATTCGCAATGTGATATCGGGGTTATGAATCACTCAACCTCCGCGCCCGCGATTTCGATAGCCAGCAAGCGGAGCTTAGCCATATCTCGAATCTGCTCAAACTGCGCCACGGATTTACGGTGGTCGATAATTTGCGCCTCAGAGGCGGACACAATGCGGTTAAGCTGCTCGTCGGAAAAATTGGCGTCAATAATGAATTTCATCTTAGTCGTCCTCAATAAGTCAGGCGGAGATTTCCGCCCGTGAATGTGTTAGTTACAAGTTACAGCTTGTGCGGCCTCAGCGCCTTAAAGCCCGACCAGCCCGATAAGCTCAGCCCGCAATTCCGCTTTGCGCGCCTCGCTAGGGCGGTTAAACACTACTTCCCGCCAAATAGCTGCGGCCCGATGCCCCACGTTTGCTGCGGCTTGCTCCTCGGTCTGACGAGGCGTGGCAATACGCATTTTCGAAATGTCTGGTACTGCTGGAATAAATAGTTTGCTCACGATGTCCTATCCTTAGTGTTATTGGAGAGGCCGAGGCCCCTCCCGTGTCTTACGCGACGTTCAATGCAACCGGATTAACCAACAGTTTCACGTCCGCATAACGGGTAACACGGAAAGCGGTAGTGTTAGTGGTGAACATCGATTGAGCCGCCATTGAGCCGGTGGGCGCGCTATCCATAACGATATTCGCTTGGTCCGAATGCTCGATAACCATTGCACCGTTATATACGGCGGTACGCTTAACGTCAGCGAGCAGAAGAGTCCCGCTAGGCGCGGCCAGTACCGGCAAGCAGGCCAGGCCATTCCAGAATCCGCCGTTAGGTGATACCTGAGTTTCAGCAGCGGAGCGCAAACCGCCGAGAGTTTCCGGCGAGCCGATCCAAACTGCTCCGCGCAAATCACCTGGGAACGAAGCGTAAGCGGCCTTAACGGTCGTCTGTGCGGTACCGGCGGCGGCAACCATCGCATCAATAACAGCCTTATCTACAGCGTTATTAGCCGCGTTGGTAAGGTTGCTCTCCACCCAGGCCAACACCTCAGCGCTAGCGAGTGCCAAGAGTTCATTATTCATGGCGACGATAAGCCCGAACTTACGCGCGCTATCCAGCACAAAATCACTGGCCGGAGCCGCAGCCGGATACATACCGCCCTCAGGAATCTCCACAGCCGACAACATAGCGTTCTGGGTCAGAGCACGGACTCCCGGAGGGAGATTCGGCGCGCCCATCGCAACAAACATTTCCACCAGCGAACGAGTAACGACAGGGGCCAACACTTGAACGCCTGGGGCCTGCGATACGTATGCAACGTCAGTACCTGCAACCGTGTACGGTGCGACGGCGGACTTAGTAATATCGGCCTGAATGGCCCGCATTTCCGTAAGCGATTTATAAACCGATTTGCCCGATACGCCCGCGTAGCTCTTAGCTACTGCGTCGCGCATGTATGGCGGCAATTTGTTAGCGCCCAACGCCTTTGCAATAACTAGGCTGATTTGTTCGCTACGCGTCAGCACAGCCGGGTTAAGCGAGTTAAGGTCAATCTCGTGCGACTTCAGGGTAGCAGCGAGTTCGATAGTATTTTTAATATACGACATATGTAGCAATCCTAATTAGGTTGGGGTTAAGGTAGCCTGAATTATTACCGCAAGACGGATTAGGCCATTCGGCCCGCCTGCTAAATGTTGGGTGGCGTTATTTCTGCGCTATGCTTGGAAGTATCACCAAGCCCGTACGCCGCTGTAATGCCTGTTCCGCTTGTTGCTCCTCGCTGGGGAATAACGCCCGCATATCCTCGTACTGCTTCATGTTGCTATGCTGGCTGATATCAAACAGCCTTGGCTCGTCCCCTAGCCAAACTAGTTTTACCCTGTCCGGGTTTTCTGCCGAATACTCGATTACTCGCTTAATGTAGTCCACTTTATCTCTATGTTTCCTGGTCTCTCGTTTCCGTTTAGCTTGCGCACGCATCCGTTTAACTAGTGCCCTAATCAGCTTTTGCATTAATACTTTGCTCCTTTACCTGCTACCGTCATTCAATACACCCCAAAGAACAACCAACCCGTAATAGGATTGGGGTAACTCAGGCCGGAGGTGCTACTGTAGGTCCAATAGATTCCGTTAGAGTCAATTGTGATAATCGGCGGAGGCGTTTGGTTAGATATGTGCTTAAACATAAAGTCAGGCTGGAAAGACCAAAACGGTATTCCGTCCGACATATCGCACGCCGCACTACCGGTAAATCCTTTCACCTGCGCGTAGCCCTTAATGCGACCAATACGGTCTGACGTATCTAACAGCGCGACGCCTGACGCATTAAATATTTGGAGACCCGCTGGCATTACTTAATTTTGTCCGCGAGTTTTTCCGCTTGTTCGCGCAGCAGATCACAAACGGACCTATCTAGCTCCACGGCCAACAAGCGCAAGCTTTTAAGGGTGGCTGGCGTTACGCGCAGCGAGATTACCCGCGTGCCGTCCTCAGCGTACGGGCGGGTTACGGTGTTGCGATGAACCTTTGTCATAAGTACTCCTATTGATTGTTTACAAAAAGATATGCACGGTCTCTCCTGTGTCTCCTCCGGGAAGGGACTCAGGACAAACCACGCGCGGGGTGTGAGGTGTTTCTCTCGGTCTGTGTGAGAGGGAATGTAGCGGGCGCTTACGCGGCTCTCTCCTCATTTAATACGTGGGGAGTGGATTTTGTCGGGTCAGCTTGTTGAGCCTACAATTCGCTAGTATAATTTGTCGGCTCAAATCAGATAGACCGAGGACGCATGACTAAGAACCGCAGCAAGCGGGTTTTCACAGACGAGGAGGTCCGGGTTATTCGGGCCACGGACGTAAAAGTCGGGGTGCTGGCCTGTATGTTCAGTGTCAGCCGTGCGGTATTGCTGGACGTGCAGTCCCGGAGGTCATACGAGGAGGTAACCGGGGACGCGGGTGATTTCAAACTAGCAGCCGTCGCACAGGAACACTGCACGCGGCACGGCAAACAACCCAAGCCGCTCCCCACGAACTACCTAAAAGGTCTGGCCCGTGAGGCCGTAGCTGCAGAAGCCGCCAAGCCCGTAACCGTGCTGATAGGCGGGGCGCTGGTGGAGATTGAACCGCAGTTCAAACCAAAGGGTACGAAGAATCACACGAGGGCGGAGCTAGCCGCGATACAGGAGGAGGCCATGGCTAGCGAAGTGTTTGCCGAGTGGGACGGTAAGTCGGTCATACGCAGCCCCGAGGAGTTGGAACGGGAGGCCAAACGACTAGAAGCGCTCGCAGCCGCGCTCCGGGTCCATCAAAGGGATTTCGTAGGGCCTCCATGCTACAGGCGACGGCTAGACGTAAGGCCGGACCCACAGGCGGAGTTTAGTAGCCTGGTTTATCGGCGAGTGGGAGAAGTCGGCGGGTGGGATTTCCGGGACAGAGAACACCCTGTAACCCGCGACAAGCTCAACAGTCAGATAACGTGGTATCAGCTTTATCGGTTCTATACCCGGGAGGGACAGTACTTGCTCAACCCTGCAATACTGGCACGGCAACTGACCAACCCGGAACCTGAGTCGGACCAAGAGCCGGACTACGGCGGTCCTGAGACTAAGTTTGAGAAGGCTGAGATTAAGGCGCAGACCGCGCACATGAAGTACGGGGATAGCTGGAAAGGATAGGTGATGACGGCGCGGTCCGGCGTGGGCCGCTCTGTGTTCGTCACCTTCACCGCAAATAAAGCGCAACCTCAAAAGGAAAACGGGACAAGCCTCTCAGCCTGCCCCGCCAATTTCCACCATTGGTGGAATACCTCCCCGCCCCGCTGTCGCCCTAATACCCTGCCACGGACAAGCGAGCCTCCACCTCTGTGCAAATACCGTCCACAATTCCGCTGTGGTACGGCTCCGCCCATCCAGGACGGCGGGCTAACACTCCCTCCGAGAGACCAACCAGCACGTCCGCAGGGCCGGTTACCTCATCGCGAGTCGCATGGTCGAGCATTACAGCCTTGGCGTCCCACCAGTCTTGGATTACCACCCGTTCCCCGGACCCTAACCGGTATTCCTTGCCCGCCTGCGGCACCTCGACTCGTGCGGCGACAGCGCGGCCTCGGTCATACCCCCGGTTATGTACGTCAATCATTCTCATGCTTTGGTCGTCCTCGTTGTGATGCGTGACTCTAGCCGGTAGCCTCTAGGCCCAATCCGGCGATTACGTTGGCCTTTCGGGTTCTTTTCTCTGCTCGCCTACGCCGCTTACAGTGTCGCCATCATAAACATAAAGATGGCTATGTTAAATAGCGCACACAGACATGTTCGTCATATCGAAATACCGTAAAGACGGCTACGAGTAATAAGCATACCCGTGCTAGACTGGTTCGGACTAAACGTAAAGAGGGTTACGACAATGCCTAGAGGTAGACCACAGAAGGCCCCGGCCCGAGCGCTCAACGTGCGGGTAGAGGTATCCGATTTAGACAAGCTCGCGTTACTGCAAACGATCACAGGGACGCCCACGGCTGAGGTAGTCCGGGACGCCCTTAAGCGCTATATCAAGAGCAACGAGGGCAAGCTAAAGGAGGCCGGGGAAAAGCTGGCGAGCGGGAGCTATTGGACGACCGGTGAGGGAGATTGACGGGTGCGCGGACTGTACCACAGACAGTGCCCACGCACCGCAGCAAAACAAAGATAAGTCATTGATTTTATTATGGTTCTAGGTTTAGCTCCTGAATCTTGCGCGTAATCGTATTGCGCCCGATGCCGAGCCGCTCGGCCGCCTCGACCTTGCGGCCGCGCGTGAAGTCGAGCGCCTCGCGGATCACGGCCGCTTCGAAGCGGCGCGCGAGTTCGTCCATCACGTCGGCCGCGTTTTCGCGCAGCATGCGCGCGACTTCGGTGCGCAAGCCGCCTTCCCATGCGCTCAGCGCGGTGGCGACCGACGCACCGGCCGCCCCACCCGGATGCACGAGCGCGCCGCCGTTCGTGCCAGCGAGCGGCACGCCGCCCGCGATTCCCGCATGGGTCGCCACGGTCCCATCCGTCGTCGCGCCGGCAGCGGCGCCCGCACCAGGCTCGCTCCCGGCGCCGTGCGCGGGACCGAGATCGGGCGGCAGATCCTTGGTTTCGATCGTCTGCGCGGGCGCCATCACCGTGAGCCAGTTCGCGAGGTTCTCGAGTTGCCGCACGTTGCCCGGAAACGGCAGCGACGCGAGATACGCGACCGCCTCCTCGGACACGCGCTTCGGTTCGACGCCGAGATCGCGCGCACTCTTTTGCAGGAAATGCCGCGTCAGCAGCGGGATATCCTCGTTGCGCTCGCGCAACGCGGGCAAGCGCAGACGGATCACGTTCAGACGGTGATACAGGTCCTCGCGAAACAGTCCCTGCCGCACGCGCGATTCGAGATTCTGGTGCGTCGCCGCGATCACCCGCACATTCGCGCGCAACGGATTGTGGCCGCCCACGCGATAGAACTGCCCGTCCGACAGCACGCGCAACAAACGCGTCTGCAGATCGAACGGCATGTCGCCGATTTCGTCGAGAAACAGCGTGCCGTTCTCGGCCTGCTCGAAGCGTCCCTGGCGCATCGCCTGCGCGCCGGTGAACGCCCCGCGCTCATGACCGAACAGTTCGGACTCCAGCAAATCCTTCGGAATCGCGGCCGTGTTCAACGCGATGAAGGGGCCGTTCGCGCGTGGGCTATGTCGGTGCAGCGCACGCGCGACCAGTTCCTTCCCGGTGCCTGATTCGCCGGTAATGAGCACGGTGGCCGCCGAATGCGACAGGCGGCCGATCGCGCGAAACATGTCCTGCATCGCGGGCGCCTGGCCGAGCATCTCGGGCGCTTCGGCGACGCGGTCGTCCCACGTCTGCTCGCCGCGCATGCTTTCGTCGACCGCGCGGCGAATCAGCTCGACGGCCTTGTCGACGTCGAACGGCTTCGCCAGATACTCGAATGCGCCGCCCTGGAATGCGGCGACCGCGCTATCGAGATCCGAGAACGCGGTCATGATGATGACCGGCAAGCCCGGCACCTTGTCGCGTACGGTTTGCAGCAGCTCCAGCCCGGAGCCGCCAGGCATGCGGATATCGGAGACCAGCACCTGCGGGCTGTCGTGATCGAGCGCGGCCGACGCTTCGCGCACGTTCGCGAAGCTGCGCGTCGCGAAGTTCTCGCGCGCCAGCGCTTTCTCGAGCACCCAGCGAATTGATTGATCGTCGTCTACTATCCAGATCGGCTTCATATAGGTCGGTCAGAAGTCTTGAGGTGCTTGTGTTATCTAGAGATCGAGCGGCAGCAGAATCTGAAACTCGGTATGGCCCGGCCGGCTGTCCACCTCGATCAGACCTTCGTGCTGCTGCACGAAGGTCTGCGCTAGCGTGAGACCGAGACCGCTGCCGTCCTCGCGCCCCGACACGAGCGGATAGAAAATGCGGTCGCGAATCTCTTCGGGAATGCCTGGGCCGTTGTCGATGATATGCAAGTCCAATGCCAGCTTGCACAGGCGTTTTGAAATCGTGACCTTGCGCGCGATGCGGGTGCGCAATTCGATGCGCGCATCGCCCTGCGAGATCCGCTCGCGCAACGCCTCGGCCGCATTGCGCACGATGTTCAGCAGCGCCTGGATCAGCTGCTCCTTGTCGCCGCGCAGATCCGGCACGCTGACGTCGTAGTCGCGCTCGATCGTCAGGCCGCGCGGAAACTCCGCGAGAATCACCTGACGCACGCGCTCGCACACCTCGTGAACATTCACGTCGCCGACGATATGCGGATGCCGGTGCGGTTCGAGCAAGCGGTCGACCAGCGTCTGCAGACGGTCCGACTCCTTGATGATGACCTGGGTGTACTCGCGCAACTCGTCGCGCTGACGTTCGCCGAGTTCGAACTCGAGCAGTTGCGCGGCGCCGCGAATCCCGCCCAGCGGATTCTTGATTTCGTGCGCGAGATTGCGGATCAGATGCTTGTTGACGGCCGTCAGGTCGTTGATGCGCTCTTCGCGGTCGGTGCGCAGATGCCGCTCGTTCTCGAACAGTTCGAGCAACACGTAGTCCTGCGCGCTTTCCAGAAAACCGACGATCGCATGCACGTGCAGCGGCTCGTGGCCGGGACGCTCGAGCACGGCGTCCAGATGCGTCGCGTGAAAACGGTGTGCGGCGATCGCGGTGATCGTCGCGACCAGTTCGTCCGCGTTCGAGAAGATGTCCGGCCACGCCATCTGCGTGAGTTGCTTGCGAGACATCTTCAGCATCGACTCCGCCGACGGATTCGCGAACGCGACGCGCAGCGTGCGCTTCTCGAGCACCAGCAAGACGGTCGGCAGCGCCTCGAAGCCCGGCAGCAAGCCAGAACTCACGAGCTGCATGTCGTCCGACAGCGTCTGTTCGTGTCCTTTCCTTGCCTTGATCAGATTCTTGAGAACCATCTTGCAGTCTGGCCGGTAGGAGATGGTGATAAATCAGGAGTGCTGCTTTATTGTGCTTCACCGAATGCCGTGTTGCCCGCGCGCGGCCGGCCATGCGTGCGGCCTAACGAAAAAGGGACGGCGCCGCCGTCCCTTCGTGACCGATCGCGAGCGTCGGGCAAAGCGCTTCGCCGGGTGAAGGGCGAAGCGCCATGGCCGCTTACAGCGAGTAGTACATTTCGAATTCGATCGGGTGCACCGACTGACGATAACGCTGCAGTTCCGTCGTCTTCAGTTCGATGTACGCGTCGAGCATCGCATCCGTGAACACGCCGCCGCGCGTCAGGAACTCGCGGTCCGCGTCGAGCGAGTCCAGAGCCTGGTCGAGGCCCGCGCACACGGTCGGGATCTTTGCATCCTCTTCCGGCGGCAGGTCGTACAGGTTCTTGTCGGCGGCTTCGCCCGGGTGAATCTTGTTCTGCACGCCGTCCAGACCCGCCATCATCAGCGCGGAGAAGCACAGGTACGGGTTCGCCAGCGGGTCCGGGAAGCGCGTTTCGATACGGCGGCCCTTCGGGCTCGACACGTGCGGAATACGGATCGATGCCGAACGGTTGCGAGCCGAGTAAGCGAGCTTGACCGGTGCTTCGAAGTGCGGCACGAGGCGCTTGTACGAGTTCGTACCCGGATTCGTGATCGCGTTCAGCGCGCGAGCATGCTTGATGATACCGCCGATGTAGAACAGCGCGAATTCCGACAGACCTGCGTAGCCATTGCCTGCGAACAGGTTCGTGCCGTCCTTCCAGATCGACTGGTGAACGTGCATGCCCGAACCGTTATCGCCGACGACCGGCTTCGGCATGAACGTTGCCGTCTTGCCGTACGTGTGCGCGACGTTTTGGATGATGTACTTCAGTTGCTGCGTCCAGTCGGCGCGCTGCACCAGCGTCGAAAACTTCGTGCCGATTTCATTCTGGCCCATGCCCCCCACTTCGTGGTGATGCACTTCGACCGGAATGCCGATCTGTTCGAGCAGCAGACAGATTTCCGAACGGATGTCCTGGAACGAATCGACCGGCGCGACCGGGAAGTAGCCGCCCTTGGTGCCCGGACGGTGGCCGGTGTTGCCGCCTTCGAATTCCTTCGCCGACGACCACGGTGCTTCTTCCGAACCGATCTTCACGAAGCAGCCCGACTGATCCGTGTTCCACTGGACCGAGTCGAAAATGAAGAATTCCGGTTCCGGACCGAAGTACGCGGTGTCGCCGAGGCCCGAACTCTTCAGGTACGCTTCTGCGCGCTTCGCGAGCGAGCGCGGGTCGCGCTCGTAGCCCTTGCCGTCAGCCGGTTCGACGACGTCACAGGTCAGCACGAGGGTCGATTCTTCGTAGAACGGGTCGATGAAGGCCGTGTTCGCGTCCGGGACCAGCAACATGTCCGATGCTTCGATGCCCTTCCAGCCGGCAATCGACGAACCGTCAAACGCATGGCCGCTTTCGAACTTGTCTTCATCGAATGCCGACACCGGCACCGAAACGTGTTGTTCTTTGCCGCGCGTGTCGGTGAAACGGAAGTCGACAAACTTGACGTCTTCGTCCTTGACGAGTTGAATGACGTCGGCCACGGATTTACTCATAACCTATCTCCTGATTAACAATTTCGGCGGATTCAGCCGCCGCCCAATCTAGCTGACCCATCCCGGCACGTCCACTTATATGGCGTCGCGGGCGGAAAATTCTGCCGGGATAAATCGATCGGCACCAATAAAGCAGATAGTGTGCCACCTCTGGACCCCGGATGGGCCAATCCGGCGCACACATTGCGCCGCTTATGTTTGCCGGCCACGCACGAGGCGAGAGCAGCCTCGCAGACAAACGTGCAGGCACCGCAACGCACCAATTTCGCGCATTCACCGCTTTGGAAACGACGATCCATACCATGTTGGTGCATTCAGCAGAAAATGCACCATATTTGCGCATTGAGGTTGGGATGGCGCCCGCGACTGCCCGGCGCCGTCCAGTCTACACAGGTCTGTGCGCTGCCTGCAGCGCGCTAGAATGATCATTTGGTCCGAAGGAGATTGACGCTCATGAGCACGCTCGAACAGCTTTACGCGAAGGCGGACGCCCGCCGCACCGAGAACCAACTGCCCTACGCGGGCGCGGTATCGCCGGCCGAGGCGTTCGAACTGCTGGAACTCGATCCGCGCACGCGTCTCGTCGACGTGCGTACCCGCGCCGAGCTCGACTGGGTCGGCCGGCCGGTGATCGGTGATGGCCAATACGCGCATGTCGAATGGACGCGCTATCCGGGCGCGGTGCCCAATCAGGAGTTCGTGCAGCAACTCGCGCAGGTCGCCTCGCCCGACACGCCGGTGCTGTTCCTGTGCCGCAGCGCCGCGCGCTCGAAGCTCGCCGCGATCGCCGCGACCCAGGCCGGCTTCACGAAGGCGTATGACCTGCTGGAAGGCTTCGAAGGCGACAAGGACGGCCAGGGGCATCGGAAGACGGTGTCGGGATGGTGTTTTCGCGGCTTGCCGTGGATCGGAGCCTGATGACGCGTGGCGCACTGCCCGCATCTACGGAAGCCCGTGGCGCGGCGCTGAAGCAGGCCGATTGAAACGGTTCGCGCCGACCACGCATTGATTGCATCGTCGGCGCGGGTTGTGACACTGCGATGTCGCGGTTCGTGCCAACCTAACCCTCAGGCGCGGACCGCTTGTTTTGTCGAGCGCCGCGCGCGCGGCGCTCCATTGTGTTCAGGGCGCGGCCGAAATCCCGAACACGTGCAACTTGCCCGCGCTGACCTGTTTCGGCAGCGTGATGCTCGTCACGAGCTTGCCCGGCGGCATCGCGATGGTCTGCCCCACCGCCACCGCGTTATCGAGCGGGCCGCCAGACAAGACGAAGCTCGCGCCATTGAAGGAGAACGGTTTGCCCGGCGCCGCGCCCGCCGCCGTCAAGGCCTGCGACGAGTAGCTGAACAGCGAGCCGTCGAAGTCCGCACCCAGACCATCGGTATCGGTGCTGCCGTCGCTGCCGATGCCGTGGTTGTTGAATGCGTCGGCCACATTCCGCGCGAGCGGCACCCGATACGAAGGGGGTGCGTCCGCCGCGCTCGTCCCCCCACTGGGAGGGAGACGAACCCATCACGAAGTTCAGCGTGGCGCCGCTGGCGAGCGCCTCGATGTCGAGCCACGAACCATGGTGGGCCGCACCGTTGACGCTCAGGCTCTGCACATACTTCGCGCTGGGCGCACCGGGCGCATGGATACGCAGCGTCTTGCCGTTGCCCAGATGAACGGTGATCGACGCAAACTGCGGACTGCCGATCGCGAGACCGCCGACACCCGGTATCCCCGGATAAAGACCCAACGCCCCCCACACGTACCATCCCGACACCGCGCCGAGGTCGTCATTGCCGGGCAAACCGTTCGGCCCTGTGCCGAAGGCGTTCGCCATGATCTGCTGGACCACGTTCTGCGTGCCCGACGGCGAACCCGCCCAGTTATATAGCCACGGCAATATAGCCACGGCACCTCGAAGGTCGGTTCGTCGCCCATATAGAAATTGGGCAGACTCATCCCCGCGTTCAACACCGTAAAGAACGCGTTCAGGCGCGACACCGCCGCCGTGTTGCCGCCCAGTTGCGCAAACGGTCCGACCGGGTTGAACGGCGCCATCCACGTGTACTGCCCGGCATTGCCTTCGACATAGTTGTTGGTGCTGCTCTGCGTCTGTGCAATCCAGCTTCCGTCCGAGTTGCGCGCGGCGATCAGAGGCGGCAGCAGCGACGCGTTAAGCAGGTTCTGCCAATAGGCCGAGCGGCTCAGCAGCATCTTCTGGATCGTTGAATTGCCCAGTTGGCCGGCAAACTGCGAAATGGCACAATCGCTGCTCGCGTATTCGAGCGTCGACGATGCCTGCCCCCATTCGCCATTCGTGATGTAGCCGAACGGCAGATAACTGGCACGGCCGCCGTTCGTGGTCACGCCATTGCACGCCGTTCCGGGAGCGTTGGCCATCTTGATCATGTGCTTCAGCGCGCCCGAGGTATCGAACGCTCGCGCGCCGAATGCATAGGCGCCCGCCACGATCAGCGAGCCGGCGTCGCCGGGCATCACGCCATCCTCGACGGTGTCGTTGACCCAATGCGGAATCGCGCCGCACTGATCCGCATCGTTGACTAGCGACTGCGCCATATCGCTGGTTTCCTGAGGAAACAGCGTGGCTTTGAGCGCAATCAGCGAGCGATAGATGTCCCAGCCCGAAAAGCTGGTGTACTGCGCCGCGTGGCCCGCGCTAACCGTATGGACCTGCTGGTCGAAGCCGATATATTGGCCGTTGGAATCGCTGAATACGCTCGGCGCCCACCGCGCGTGATAGAACGCCGTATAAAACTTCGTCAAGCGCAGCCGTGTCCTGACTACTTACCTGAATCGTATTGAAGGCCCGCTCAGCTTCACGGCTTACCCGTGGCCGCTGCCGCCGCTGCCGCCGCCGCTTCAGGCTCGACGATATCGCCACCGAGCAGATGCACCCCCTCTCGCAGTTTCACGAACGCCGCGGCGACGGCTTCCGGTTCACCCTTCACACCCAGATCGATGTGATGCCGCGCATACACGCCGCCGCGCTCCGCATCCCCGACGCTCGGCAGACTGAACACCCGCACGCCCGGAAAATCGCGCTCGATTTTCTCCATCAGCGGCGTCACGCGCGACTCCGGCAACTCGAACACCAGCAGCGATTTTTCAGCGTGCGGCGTCGTGTGATGCAGATGCGCGTACTGCGTGTCGAGCACCCACTCGATCATCGGCCAGGCCATCACCGGGAAACCCGGCACGAAATGGTGTTGGCGGATCGAAAAGCCCGGAATCTTGTTGTAGCCGTTCGGAATGATGTCGGCGCCCTGCGGGTACGTGCCCATATTCAGGCGATGCCGGTTCTCGGGCGAGTTCAGATCGAGCGGCGCCGGCGAGTTCGCCGGATACATGTCGCGGATACGCTCCTGAATCAGCTTCGCGGCTTCCGGATGCAACTCGAGCGGCACGCCGAGCGCGGCCGCCGCGCACTGGCGCGTGTGGTCGTCCGGTGTCGCACCGATACCGCCCGTCGAGAACACGATGTCGCCCGACGCGAACGTGCGCCGCAGCGTCGCCGTGATGCGCTCCGGATCGTCGCCGATGTACTCCGCCCAGCCGAGCGACAGCCCGCGCCCGCGGAGCAACTCGATGACCTTCGGCAGATGCTTGTCGACGCGTCTGCCCGACAGGATTTCATCGCCGATGATGATGACGCCAAATGCCATTGCCGCCTCTTTCGTTTGATCAATAGGGAACCGGCGCGACCTCGCGCGCGCCACCAGGCGCTTCCGCCCGCATGCGCTGCAGCGCGCGCAGGCAGTAGTTGCCGAACCATAGCGCCGAGAACACGAGGATGAACGCGTAAATCCAGATCGTCACCGTCGTGATCACCGGGAACAGCACAATCAGCCATACCGACGACGCCCACAACAGCGTCGGCAGCGAACCAAGCAGGCCGCTCACGATACCGATCAGCAGCAACGGCAGCCGGTGGCGCCGCACCAGTTCGCGCCGCTCGTCGCGCGTCGCATGCAACGAGAGCGCGTCGTAGGTCATCACGCGATACGTGAGCCATCCCCACAGCAGCGGCGGAATCAACGCGAAGAACGGCGGCACGAGCCACAGCGGCAACGTGACGATCAGCAGCGCCAGACACAGCAGCGTGGTCCAGAGCGCCTGACCGAGGCTACCGTACCACGTTCCGCCGTGGCGCATCTCCAGCCCGGCGAACTGGCGGGCCGCGAGAAAGCGGATCACGGCCGGCATCGACAGCATGGCGATCAGCAGCAGCACCGTGACGACGATCAGCGGGATCGCCATCGCAACCACGATGAACGGCGCGATGACCGCGTGCAGCGTCGAAAAACCGAGCACGTCGAACAGATGATAAAGCGTTGCGGTGAAGGACCAGTCGTCGAGCCAGGTGCGGGTCGCGCCGGTCAGCGTCTGCCAGAAGAACCACAGGAGTACGCCCCAGCCGACCGTCGCGACGATAAACGGTTTGAAGGTCAGCCAGAGCATGCGCGGATGCAACGCGCTTGCGAGTGCGCGCCCAAACGAGCGCAACAGATCATTCATGCGAGCCAGTGCCTGCGAACGAAACGATGGACGGGAGAATCGCGCCGCGCCCGGGCCAGGCATGCTGGGGCACTGGAGGGTGCGCTCGAACGTGCACAGCATAAACCAGGGGACGCGCGGCCGGCGGAAGTGAGCAGCGCGGCGGAGTGCGCGCTCGAATGGATCCGCAATGGACTCAGAACGGACTCTGAACCGACTCAAACGGCAGCGGTGTCGTTGCCGGGTGCGCGGCGCTTCGATACGAGGCGATGCGCGATGCGCACGAAGGCGAACCAGTGCTGCGCCCAGAATCCATCGCCATAGCGGCGGCCTTCGAGCTGATCGCTGATACCGGTCGGCTCAATGTCGCGGCTCCACGACACGCTGCGGAACAACATGTCCCACCACGGGAACAGCACGCCGAAATTGCAACCGTAATTGAGCCCTTCGTGACCGTACCCGATCGCGTGGTGACGGCGGTGGAACGCCGGGCTGACGAGCAGCCGCTCGCCGAGCCAGCCGTAATACAGGCGGATGTTCGCGTGCTGCACGCTTTGCGCGAGATTCGTGATCGCAACCAGCACGACGAACTGCGACGGCGGCACACCGATTGCGAGCGCGATCATCGCGAAGAACGACGCCTGCAGCAGGTCGTCGAGCAGATGGTTGCGATCGTCGGACCACAGCGACATCTGCCGCTGACTATGGTGTACCGCATGCAGTTCCCACCACACGCCGAAGCGGTGCTGCCAGCGGTGATACCAGTAGCCGGCGAAATCGAGTACGAGCAGATACGTGACGAACGTGACGAGCGGCTGCGTGGTCACGCCGGGCCACAGGTTGTCGAAATTCAGGTTCGCGATGCCGTGCAGCCGCAGCCAGCCTTGCACGTTGTCGAAGAACGGTTGCAGCGCGAAGAAAAAGAACAGGTTCAGAATGCCGAGCTTGGCGATCCACGTGTACAGCACGTCGACGCGCACGGCCTTGCGGTTCTCCCATTGCTCGACCGGGCGCAGCGCCTCGAGCGGACGCAGGATCGCGTACATCGCGAGCACCTCGAGCACACCGACGATGACCCAGTACAGGCTGTCGTAGGTGTCCTCGTCGTAGTCCATCAGATTGAACCGGAACAGCAGCGGCTGCACCACGTCGACGTACAGCCACGTCTGCGCGGCTGAAACGAAGCTGTCGAGTGAGGAGAAAATCAGATGGAACATGATGCTGGCCTGTTACTTCATCCTTGGTGGCTCGTGGCGTCCTGGCTCTGCCCTGTTGCCCTCAGGCACTGTCGGGCGCCCTCAGGCCCCTCAAGCGCCGTTCGGCGCCGTCACCGGCGCGCGGTCGAAGAAATAGATGCCGTGCGGCGAGCGGCCCACCGCAATGGTCTGGATCAGCTTGCGCGTGTTGAGATCGATGATGCCAACGTGCTTCGCGAAGCGGAAGGTAACCCACAGATAGCGTTTGTCGGCGGAAAGTTCCATATCGTCCGGTCCCGGCATCAGGCCGGTGATGTCGCCGACGTTGGTGAGCGTGTCTTCGTCGATGATGCTGATCGTGCTAGCGACGCGGTTCGACACCGCGACATGCTTGCCGTCGGCGAGCGAGCGGAAATTGTGAGCGCCCTTGCCCGTGTGAATCGTCTTGACGACCTTCTGGTTGCGCCAGTCCACCACGGCGACGCAGTCCTCGCCGGTCATGCCGACGAGCAGGTACTTTTCCCCCGGCGTCATCCACAGACCCGCGGGCACCTTGCCGACCTTCATCTTCCATTTGACGGTTTGCGTGGCCAGGTCGATGGCGGCGAGCTCGCCCGAGATCTGCAGCGAGACGAACACCGTCTTGCTGTCATTCGAGAACGCCATGTGGCTCGGCATCACCGCGAGCGGCAGCCGTGAAGCCAGCGTCATCTGGTTTTTCGGGTTGTCGTAGTGATAGATGTCGAGTCGATCGAGCCGCAGTCCCGTAGTGACGAGCCACTTGCGATCAGGCGAAAAACCGATCTGATAGGGATCTTCGATGTTCTCGACCCAGCGCTGTAACTGCCCCGTTTTCGGATCGACGAACATCAGGCTGTTCGACACCGAATTGGCGACGATCAGCGAGGAATTGTCCGGCGTGGCCATCAGGTGATGCGGTTCCTTGCCCGTGGGCACGGTGCCGATGACCTGGCGGCTGTTCTCGTCGATCAGGCTCAGCGTGGCCTCGCCGGAATTGAGCACGATCACGTTATTGGCGTGCGCCGCCGGAGAAAAAAAGCCTGCGGCGGCGACCAGCCCCGCGGTCGCGGCGAACGTGGCACTCAAGCCGGGAAGAAAAAATTTACGCATGAAAACTCGCTTCGGAGAACAACGGTCATTGTAGAACGTTTGCCGGTCCGGGCGGTTGACGTAAGTCACTGGCGACGACCGAAAAATGACGGGTGCGATGAAGCGCGGCCGCGTGCGGGAGGTTTCGTCTGCCACGTCCGGTTTGATGCTCGCGCCGCGGGTTTTTCGAGTGAGGAATCAATGTGCTCTCCCTGTCAGGGTCAATCATGCATCAGCCACACGTTAAAATCGCGCAAATGATTAGCGGGAACAATAAGAATACTCCTCTTTCCTTATCAATAAAAACCTAGCCGTATTAATATATTTTTTAGCCCAATTGAATTTCGGAGTTGGCTGATATCTGAATTGCACGCGGACATCGGAGAATTCTCCATACGCGCCGCCCCGGTAGCGCCTCCCCCATGAATCCCGAGCGTACATCTCCGGGCTGACGCGCGCTCGGCCAAATAACGCAAGCCTTACCAATGACCGGCGTTTTTGTATTTTCAATATTTTCAAACCCACCAGGCAATAACTTCACGTCAAAGTCGGAATAAGCGCTGCGTGCCACTAACCACAATAATGCGGAGGATTTTTAATTGATGAACAAGAATATTTCGATAATTCGCCATACCACGTCTCAAATAAAAGTCGCAGCGCCGCGAACTGCCTGCCTGCAAACACACCGTGCTTCCGCGCGCCAGAAAAGCATCGCCCGGGCGGTTCGAAGTACCGCGGGTGTTGCAATAGCGGCGGCGGCCCTTTACCTCACGGAAGCGACAGGCGCGGGCGTCGATTCCGTCGAGGTAGGCACGGCCAGCGCGCCCGGCGACATCGCGGTCGCGATAGGTGCACAGGCCACCGCAAGCGGCAACTCATCGCTGGCGGTCGGCTCGCAGGCGAACGCGCAAAACGACGGCGCGATCGCGGTAGGGGCGAACGCCACGGCGCAGGGCGATAGCGCCGTCGCCATGGGCCTCTCCTCTTCCGCACAAGGCGAAGGCGCGAGCGCCTTCGGGCCTTATGCGAATGCGCAAGCGGAACGCGCGACCGCGCTCGGTCTGAACGCGTCGGCGCTTGGCGTCGACTCGGTCGCAGCGGGCTCCGGTTCAATAGCGGCGGACTCGGCCGCCTCCGCGTTCGGCTCCCTATCCACGGCAACCAGCGTCGGATCGACCGCGCTCGGCTATGTCGCGCAGGCCGGAGGCGCCAACTCGCTCGCCGCCGGAGCATGGGCCTCGGCGCTCGCGGACTCGAGCGTCGCGCTTGGCAGTAATGCCGTCGTCAGCGGCGTCGGCGCCATCGCCCTCGGCGTTGCCGCGCAGGCACGCGGCGCCTACGCCAGCGCAATCGGCTTCGGTGCAACGGCCGCGGGAGCCGGCGCGATCGCGCTCGGCAGCAACGCAAACGCGAGCGCCGACAATAGCGTCGCGCTAGGCGCCAACGCCAGCACCACGACGGACCTGTCGCAAAGCGCGTTTGTGCCCGTGGGAACGGGCGCCACCCCGATCGCGGCCTCCAGCGCGACGGGCGAAGTCTCGCTCGGCTCGGCGAACAACGAGCGTCGCCTGACCAACGTCGCCGCGGGCGCCGCGCCCACCGACGCGGTCAACGTGAGCCAGTTGAGCGCGGTCGACAACAAGGTCGATGCACTCGCTCAAAGCAGCGCGCTGCATTACTTCAGCGCTGCTGACCCGGCCGACGGCTCCAACGAGGCGCTCGCAGACGGCACGCACGCGCTTGCCGCGGGCAGCAACGCCAGCGCTATGGGCAGCAACGCAAGCGCATTCGGCACCAGCGCCAGCGCCAGCGCAACCGACTCGACCGCGATCGGCGCGGGCGCCGTCGCCGGCACGGCCGACGCGACCTCGCTGGGCGCGTCAGCGTCGGCCTACGGCTCCGGTGCGACGGCGCTCGGCTCCAACGCCACGGCGAACGGCGCCGGCGCCCTCGCGCTCGGCTCCGGTGCCAGCGCAGCCGCCGACAACGCACTTTCGCTCGGATCTAACTCGAGCGCGCTAGTTGCAAACTCCGTCGCGCTCGGCCAGGGCTCGATCGCCGATCGCGCGGGTACCGTGTCGGTCGGTTCAACGGGCAACGAGCGCCAGATCACCAACGTCGCGGCTGGCACCGCCGACACCGATGCGGTCAACGTCGCCCAGCTGAAAGCGGTGAGCGACCAGAGCAGCGCGACCGCAGCGAAGCTCGACGGCGCGGTCATGTACGACACGAACGCCGACGGCAGCATCAACCGGAACAGCGTTACGCTCGGCGGCGATACCACGGAGGGCACCGTCATCCACAACGTCGCAGACGGCATACAGGCGTCCGACGCGGTCAACCTCGGTCAGCTGAACGCGGCGCTCGAAGGCGCGATCAATAACGCGACGATCGGCTCGGCCGACGCGTTGTTCAGCGCGGCAGGCGATAGCGCGACTGAGAGCGCGCAGGCGTCCGGCGCGCACGCGATTGCGGCCGGGGCGAACGCGCGGGCAAGCGGCGTCAACACGGTCGCCGAGGGTGCGAACGCAGAGGCGGCCGGCACGAACGCGATTGCCGTCGGAGCGAATGCACAAGCAAGCGGCACCAACGCGGCAAGCATCGGAGCGAACGCCATCGTCAGCGGCAACAACGCGACGGCGGTCGGTGCCGCAGCCAGCGCGAGCGCCGACAACTCGGTGGCGTTAGGCCAGGGCTCCGTCGCCGACCGAGCGAACACGGTATCGGTTGGCGCGGCGGGCCAGGAACGCCAGATCGCCAACGTCGCGACCGGCGTGCGAGGCACCGACGCGGTCAACGTCAATCAGTTGCAGCAAAGCGTGAGCGGCGCGATCAGCGCGTCGAATCGCTATACCGACGACCAGATCCGCTCAGCCCGTCGGGACAGCTACGGGGGCACGGCATCGGCGCTCGCGATGGCAGCTTTGCCGCAAGCGGTCCTGCCGGGACACGGCATGGTCGCCATGGCGGGTGGCACGTACGGCGGTCAATCTGCGCTCGCAATCAGCGTGTCGCAGTTGTCGGACACCGGCAAATGGATCTACAAGGTCCAAGGCAGCACCGACTCTCGCCGACAGTTCGGCGCATCGATCGGCGCGGGGATGCATTGGTGAAATCAGCTCGAGCGAACGTATCGGACCGAGTCCGGCCGCGACGGCGCTCAGAGGACGCTCGGTGTACCCCGCGCGCACCGGTGCGCGGGCCCGCTCATCGGCGGCGGTGCACACCCAGTGTCCAGCGTCCGCGAGCGAGCGCCCTGGCTTTAGCGCTGCATCGACTCCCACACCTTGTGCAGGCGCTTCACCGAAACCGGCATCGGGGTGCGCAACTCCTGCGCAAACAGCGAGATGCGCAATTCTTCGAGCAGCCAGCGGAATTCCGCAAGCCGCGGATCCACGACGCCGCCGCGGTGCGACACCGCGCGCTGATAGTGCTGCAGCAGCGGCTGGAATTCGGCGAACTGGCGCGCGTCGCGTATGGCGTCCGCGCGCAGCTTGTCGATACGCAGCGCCATCCCCTTCAGATAACGCGGGAAATGTGCGAGTTGGGCATACGGCGTATCGACGACAAAACGCTTGCCGATCAGCGCATCGAGCTGATTCTGCAGATCGGTGTACGCGGCCGCGAATGGCTTCGCCTGCAGGAGCTTCTTCGTCAGGCTCGTGTATTCGCCAAGAATCTGACCGACCAGCCGCGAAATTTCCTGCGCGAGCAACGTGAGGCGGCTACGCCCTTCGTCGCGGCGGACATGGAAGCTCGCATCGTCGTCGGGCAGCGGATCCTGCAGACACGCGCGGTCGAGTGCGGTGTCGACCAGCTGATCGCGCAGTTCCTCCTGCGTGCCGCGCGGCATGAACTGCATGGCCATTTCGCGCAGGCCCGGCAGATTCTTCTCCAGATACTTGATTGGCTCCTTCAACTGCAGCGCGAAGAGCCGACGCAAGCCCGCCCGATGAATCCGCGCGGCTTCTTCCGGCGAATCGAACACCTCGACGTCGCAATGGGTGCCACGGTCCACGAGCGCCGGGTAGCCAAACAGCGTCTGACCACCGCGGCGAATTTCGAGCAACTCGGGCAACTTGCCGAAATTCCACGTGGTCAGGTTTTCATAGAGCGCGGTGGCTGGTGCGCCTTCGGGTGTCGCGGGTTGCGGCGCGGCCGCGCCCTTGCCGCGCAACGCGCCACTCTGAGCCAAATCTGGAGAGCGTGCAGGTGCCGCAACACCGCCGCCGCCCGCGTCGGCCAAGGCGGCGCCCGCCGCGCCCGAAACGAGCTTCTGGAAATGCTGCTGCGCCTGAGCGCCGAGCTCGGCGCGCAGTTGCGACAAATTTCGCCCCATCGCGAGTTGCCGGCCATGTTCGTCGATGACCTTGAAGTTCATGAACAGATGTGCGGGCAGCGTCTCGAGCTTGAAGTCGGACTGCTTCATCGTGACCTGGGTCTGCTCGCGCAGGTCGGCGATCAGCGCCTCGAGCAAGCCTCCTCCTCCGAAGCGCTGTGCGCCGTGCCGTTCGGCGAAGCCCGCCGCGTACTCGGGGAGCGGCACGCAATGCCGACGCAGCTTTTGCGGCAGCGACTTCAGCAGCATCTGCGCCTTTTCTTTCAGCATCCCGGGCACGAGCCACTCACAGCGGCGCGCGTCGACCTGGTTCAGCGCGTACAGCGGCACTGCGAGCGTCACGCCGTCGCGCGGCGTGCCCGGCTCGAAGTGATAGGTCAGCGCCATCTCGATGCCCGCCATCGTCAGCCGCTTAGGGAACAGATCCGTCGTGACACCCGCCGCCTCGTGCCGCATCAGATCGTCTCGGGACAAATACAACAGCCGCAGCTTGTCCTCCGCCTGGCCGCTCTTTTCGACCTCGTCGCGATACCAGCGCTCGAACGCGGCGCCGGTATGGATGCCGTCCGGCAGCGCCTGATCGTAGAACGCGTAGATCAATTCGTCGTCGACCAGCACGTCCTGGCGGCGCGACTTGTGCTCGAGCTGCTCGATGTCGGCGAGCAGCTTGCGGTTGTGCGCGAAGAACGCAAGCTTCGTGTCGAACTCCCCTTCAACAAGCGCACCGCGAATGAACAGCTCGCGCGCCCGCGCCGGGTCCTGCTTGCCGAATGCGACGCGCCGCCGGTGATAGATCGGCAGGCCGTACAGCATCGCGCGCTCGAACGCGGACACCTGCGCTGCGCGCTTTTCCCAATGCGGCTCGGACAACGACTTCTTGAGCAGATGCGCGCCGACCTTCTCGACCCACTCCGGCTCGATTTTCGCGATACAGCGCGCGTACAGACGGCTCGTTTCGACGAGCTCGGCGGCCATCACCCACTTGCCTGCCTTTTTCACGAGCGCCGAGCCGGGCCACAAATAGAACTTGATGCCGCGCGCGCCGAGGTAGTACGGCTCGTCGTCGGCTTTCAGGCCGATGTTGCCGAGCAGACCGGTCAGCAGCGCCAGATGGATCTGCTCGAATGTTGCCTCCGCTTCGTTCAGCCGCCAGCCGTGCTCGCGCACCACCGTCAGCAGCTGCGAGTGGACGTCGCGCCATTCGCGCAGCCGCAGTTGCGACAGGAAGTTCTTGCGGCACTCGTCCTGCAGCTGCCGGTTCGATTTCTTGTGCGCGATCGCTTCGTCGAACCAGTTCCAGATCTTCAGCCACTGCAGGAATTCGGAGCGCTCGTCGGCGAACCGGCGATGCGCCTGGTCCGCCTGCTCCTGCGCTTCGATCGGGCGATCGCGCGGGTCCTGCACGGACAGCGCACTCGCGATGATCAGCACTTCCTTCAGCGCCTGCTGGTCGCGCGCGGCGAGGATCATGCGGCCGACGCGCGGATCGAGCGGCAGTCGCGCGAGTTCGCGGCCGAGCGGCGTCAGGTGGGTGTCGTCGTCGACGGCGCCGAGCTCGTTGAGCAACTGGTAGCCATCGGAAATCGCACGGCCCGGCGGCGGTTCAATAAACGGGAAGGTTTCGATCGCCGTCAGATGCAGCGACTTCATGCGCAGAATCACCGAAGCAAGCGACGAGCGCAGAATTTCCGGATCGGTGAAGCGCGCGCGGCCCTGGAAGTCGCTGTCCTCATACAGACGAATGCAGATGCCATCGGCGATCCGGCCGCAACGCCCCGCGCGCTGGTTCGCGGCGGCCTGCGAAATCGACTCGACCTGCAACTGCTCGACCTTGTTGCGATACGAGTAGCGCTTCACGCGCGCAAGGCCCGTGTCGACCACGTAGCGGATGCCGGGTACCGTCAGCGAAGTTTCGGCGACGTTGGTCGCGAGCACGATGCGGCGCGCGTTCGACGCGCGGAACACGCGCTCCTGCTCGGCGGCCGAGAGCCGCGCGAACAGCGGCAGGATCTCCGTGTGGGGCGGATGATGTTTGCGCAGCGCCTCGGCGGCGTCGCGAATCTCGCGCTCGCCGGGCAGGAATACCAGTACGTCGCCGGGGCCTTCGCGGCACAGTTCGTCGACGGCGTCGACGATCGCCTCCATCAGATCACGATCAGTCTCGCGCTGCGTCTTCGGGCGCTCGCGGCCAGACGAGGTTGCACCCGAGGTCCCTTGCGCCGCCTTGACCGCCGGGCTGTCCTCGACGACCGGACGGTAACGTACCTCGACCGGATACATCCGGCCGCTCACTTCGATCACCGGCGCGGGTTTGTCGTCGCTGCCGAAATGACGCGCAAAACGGTCGGCGTCGATTGTCGCCGAGGTGACGATCAGCTTCAGGTCGGGACGCTTGGGAAGAATCTCCTTCAGGTAGCCGAGCAGAAAATCGATGTTGAGGCTGCGCTCGTGTGCTTCGTCGATGATCAGCGTGTCGTAGGCTTTCAGCAGCGGATCAGTCTGCGTTTCCGCAAGCAGAATGCCGTCGGTCATCAGCTTGACCGATGCGCCCGGCGCGAGGTTGTCGTTGAAGCGCACCTTATAGCCGACCACTTCGCCGAACGGCGTGCCGAGTTCCTCGGCGATACGGCGCCCGGTCGCCGACGCGGCGATCCGGCGCGGCTGCGTATGGCCGATCAGACCATTGCCGCCGGCACCGAGACCACGGCCAAGCGCGAGGCAGATTTTCGGCAACTGCGTGGTCTTGCCCGAGCCGGTTTCGCCCGACACGATCACGACCTGATTCTGCGCGATCGCCCGCGCGATCTCGTCGCGACGACCGGAGACAGGAAGCGCTTCGGGGAACGTGACCGGTGGAATCGGATTCGGCTCGACGACCCGCAACAGCCGCGCTTCGCGCGGCGCGCGAGGTTGTTCCTTGCGCGGCTCGCCCGATTGTTTGTCGCGCGATCCGTGACGTTGCTCGCCGCGGGTCGATCCGCGTTGCTCGCTACGTGGCCCGCGATCTCCCTGTTCGTTGCGAGACGCACGACGCTGTTCAACACGAGGCGTGTCCGAGTGCGCGTCGCGGATTTCATTGCGCTGCTCGCTTTGCCGCGCATCACCTCCCTCGTCGCGAGCCTGCTGGCCATGCTCACCGCGAGGCGCGGCCGAAGGCGTATTGCGGCGCTCGCCTTGCGGCCCGCCCCCCTGCCCGCTTTGCGGCCCATCGCTCTGCTGCTCACGGGCCGCGTTATGAAGCGCAGTACGGAATTGGCCAAGCTGCTCGCTCAACGAAGCGCCACGTTGCTCGCCACGAGCCCCACCGCCCCGCTTCGCACCAGACGCGTCATCCGATTCATCGCGGGATTCACCGCGCCGTTCGTCACTCGCGCCAGCGTGCTCTTCGCGACCTTTTCGACCTGCACCGCCCCCTTCAGGCGGCACCTTTCGCGCAGACGCGCCCGCCCCCCGACGCGCGTCACGCGCCTGATCGGGTTTCGCATCCTGCGCTGGGCGGCGCATCGTGTCGCCCGGGTTGGCCGGCTCGCCGGCCGACGCCGGTTTCTCGTTCGCCCCAGCGGGACTTTTGGGTACATTCGACATGGGGGCGCATTATAATCCCCGGCATGAATTCCCAAACCGACCTCGTCCCCGCGCCCGCGAGCGTCCCGGCCCCCGCCGACTCGCCGGAAACCCTCGCCCAGCACGCGCAATTCGTCGACTGGATGCGTTCCGTCGCCCCGTATATCCACGCGTTCCGAAACAAGACATTCGTCGTGGGTTTCGGCGGCGAAGTGGTGCATCAGGGGCTGCTGAATGCGCTCGTGTCCGACATCGCGCTGCTGCAGGCAATGGGCATCCAGATCGTGCTCGTGCATGGCTCGCGCCCGCAGGTCGAGGAGCAGATGAGCCTGCACGGCGTCGAATCGGAGTTTTCACACGGCATGCGCATCACCGACGCGCGCGCGCTCGAGTCCGCGAAGGAGGCGGCCGGCGAAGTGCGTCTCGACATCGAAGCCGCGATCAGCCAGGGTCTGCCGAACACGCCAATGGCGCACGCGCACATCAGCGTCGTATCGGGCAACTTCGTGACGGCGCGCCCCGTCGGCATTCTGGACGGCGTCGACTTCCAGCACACGGGCCTCGTGCGCAAGATCGACGCGGATTCGATCCGACACTCGCTTGCGAGCCGCAAGCTCGTGCTGCTGTCGCCGCTCGGCTTCTCGCCCACCGGTGAGGCATTCAATCTGTCGATGGAAGACGTGGCCTCGGCCGCGGCGATCGCGCTGCGCGCCGACAAGATCGTGTTCCTGACCGAAACGCCGGGCCTGATGGAAACCGGCGAAAGCGGCACCGAGCTGATCCGCGAACTATCGCTCGACGACGCCTACAAGCTGCACGAAAGCGGCGAAGTGACCGGCGACGCCGCGTTCTACCTGAAGCATTCGATCCGCGCCTGCCGCGGCGGCGTGCCGCGTGCGCACATCATCCCGTACGCGCTCGACGGCAGCCTGCTGCTCGAACTGTTCCTGCACGATGGCGTCGGCACGATGATTTCGTACGAGAACCTCGAAAGCCTGCGCGAAGCAACGCCGGACGACGTCGGCGGCATTCTCGCGCTGATCGAGCCGCTCGAAACAGACGGCACGCTGGTACGGCGCGGCCGTCACCAGATCGAACGCGATATCGACCATTTCTCGGTGATCGAGCACGACGGCGTGCTGTTCGGCTGCGCGGCGCTGTATCCGTATCCGCAGGAGCGCATCGGCGAAATGGCGTGCCTGACCGTCGCGCCCGAAGCTCAAGGCACCGGCGACGGCGAGCGCCTGCTCAAGCGCATCGAACAGCGCGCGCGGGCACGCGGCCTCACGCGCATTTTCGTGCTCACCACGCGCACCGAACACTGGTTCCTGAAGCGCGGCTTCGTCAAGGTTACGGTCGACGACTTGCCCGAAGACCGCCGCCGACTCTATAACTGGCAGCGCAAATCGCTCGTGCTGATGAAACAGCTTTGAGTACTTCGTGATCGCCCCCATCTGATCCGAACCGGCGTCTGCCCGCCCCACATCGATTACAGGAGAAGCACAGCATGACTCGTATGGTTCAATGCGCGAAGCTCGGCAAGGAAGCCGAAGGCCTCGATTTCCCGCCGCTGCCGGGCGAACTCGGCAAGCGGATCTACGAAAGTATCTCGAAGGAAGCCTGGCAGAGCTGGTTGAAGCAGCAGACCATGTTGATCAACGAAAACCGCCTGAACATGGCCGATCCGCGCGCGCGGCAGTATCTGATGAAGCAGACCGAAAAGTTCTTCTTCGGCGAAGGCGCGGATACCGCGTCGGGCTACGTGCCGCCGTCGGCCTGAGCTTGCCTCGTCCGGGACGACACAACGTGTCGCCCGAACCGGATGAACGCACGCCCACAATCCGCGCCGCGAGCGCGGATTTTTTTCGCGCCAACATCGGCCGCGCATCACGCCCGCCGCTCGCATCGTCTTCGCCTCAAAAAAGCGCTCGCCAATGTTCTAAGCGGTCCGTTTTTCAGGGCCGTTCCGACCCCGCCAGATCTCCCGTCCCGCAACGGCTCGAGTCACATTGGCGGCCCTACCTCGCACCACCGATTTGCATGATCCTCTGGCATCGTGCTAACATGTGCCCTCGTTTCAGCCGCAATTCACCTTCATTCGTGTTCTTTCAAGTTGGTTCATCGTGTGTTTGTCCGCGCACGCGCCATCCTGAATTGAACTGTTTTTAAACAAGAAGGCTCGTCGGTCGTTTCCCCGCCTAAAGCGGAAAATTCAAGACCGGCCTTTTTCGTTTCAAGCCTTCAGTGGCGCATGGGTCAGTTTCCCGCCAGCCCCGCGTCCCTCATGCATCTGCCCCCCTTCCACGGCCACGCAGGTGCAACAGTCAGCACGATCTAGTCGAGTGTTTTTTCGCGAACTTACCGCGAGGCACGGGCGTTTGCTTCTTTTCGCCATCCGTTGCGCCGCCGGATAACCGGTGCCGCGAACAGCCTCGCCTTGCTCACGAAATTACACTTTCCGGCAACCGTGGCGGAACGCATCACGAGTTTCGTCGCAGTCATTGGAGTTTCAACCTTGACCGCTTCCAGCAACGGCTTCTGGCGACATCACAAACCGGAACAGCGTCTTTCCCTCGACGACATCACCGTCGTCGATCACTCCCTCCTGAAACGGGCCGTCGGCGCCATGGCGCTCGGCAACGCGATGGAATGGTTCGATTTCGGCGTATACAGCTACATCGCGGTCACGCTCGGCAAGGTGTTCTTCCCCTCGTCGAGCCCATCGGCGCAACTCATTGCGACCTTCGGCACGTTTGCCGCGGCGTTTCTCGTGCGGCCGATCGGCGGCATGGTATTCGGGCCGCTCGGTGACCGCATCGGCCGTCAGCGCGTGCTGGCAATGACGATGATCATGATGGCCGCGGGCACCTTCGCGATCGGCCTGATCCCCAACTACGCGACGATCGGCATTCTCGCGCCGGCGCTGTTGCTGCTTGCGCGCCTCGTGCAGGGCTTCTCGACCGGCGGCGAATACGGCGGCGCCGCGACCTTCATCGCCGAATTCTCGACCGACAAGCGCCGCGGCTTCATGGGCAGCTTTCTCGAGTTCGGCACGTTGATCGGCTACGTGCTCGGCGCGGGCACGGTCGCGCTGCTGACGGCGACGCTGTCGAACGACGCGCTGCTGTCCTGGGGCTGGCGCGTACCATTCCTGATCGCCGGACCGCTCGGCCTGGTGGGTTTGTACATCCGCATGAAGCTCGAGGAAACGCCCGCGTTCAAGAAACAGGCCGAAGAGCGCGAAGCCGAGGACCGCGCGCTGCCCAGCCAGTCGTTGCGCCAGCTGCTCGTGCAGCAGTGGAAGCCGCTGCTGCTGTGTGTCGGCCTCGTGCTGATTTTCAACGTGACCGACTATATGGCGCTGTCGTATCTGCCGAGCTATCTGTCCGCCACGCTGCACTTCAACGAAACGCACGGTCTGTTCCTCGTGCTGCTCGTGATGATCCTGATGATGCCGATGACGCTCGCCGCCGGCCGTCTGTCCGATGCGATCGGCCGCAAGCCCGTGATGCTGCTCGGCTGCGTCGGTCTGTTCGCGCTGTCGATTCCCGCGCTGCTGCTGATCCGGATGGGCACGGTGCTGCCGGTGTTCGGCGGTCTGATGATTCTCGGCGTGCTGCTGTCATGCTTCACCGGGGTGATGCCGTCGGCGCTGCCGGCGCTGTTCCCGACCCGGATCCGCTACGGCGCGCTCGCGATCGGCTTCAATATCTCGGTGTCGCTGTTCGGCGGCACGACGCCGCTCGTGACCGCATGGCTCGTCGACCGGACCGGCAATCTGATGATGCCCGCCTACTACCTGATGGGCGCATCGCTGATCGGCATCGTGTCGGTACTCGCGCTGCGCGAAACCGCGCGCAAGCCGCTGCTCGGCTCAGGTCCGTGCGTCGCGACGCGCGCTGAAGCGCACGCGGTGCTGCGCGGTGAGCGCGAGGCCGAGGAGATGGATGAACGGTTCGCGGCGGCTGCGACCGCGCGTGCCTGACCTGCGCAGTCATCACGTCAGGCGTAGTTTCTGAAGCGGGCCGGCGACATTCGCCGGCCCGCTGTTTTACGTCAGCAGCGAATCGAACGTCGCGCCAACCTGCGCGCCTTCGACGGTCAGCATGCCCGCGCACACCGGCAGCTTGAAGCGCCGCGGCCCCGCGCTGCCCGGATTGACGTACAGCACGCCGTCGCGCTCGGCGATCGACGGCTTGTGCGAGTGGCCGCTCACCACGACGCGAATGCCATCGTGCTGCGGCACGCAGCCCAGCTCGGCGATGTCGTGCACGACCAGAATCGTCACCTGCTGGATCGTCAGCCGCGCATGCGTCGGTAGAGACGCGGCCCAGTCACCGGTATCGTTGTTGCCGCGCACCGCGGTCAGCGGCGCGATCCGCGCGAGCGCGTCGAGCACGTCCGGGTTGCAGATATCGCCCGCGTGAATGATCGCGTCGCAGCCGTCGAGATAGCGCAACGCTTCGGGACGCACGAGGTTGTGCGTATCCGAGATGAGCCCGATGCGGGTAGCGGTCGAAGGTGAGCGATGTGAAGCCATGCGCAGTCTCACTCGGTCTGCGGCTGCGCCAACTCTCGCGCCGCCGCCTGGGCACGGCGCTGCCCAGCCAGCAGGCGCCGCGTCAACCCCTGCACGACGACCGACACCACCGCCGCGCACGCAAACCCCGTCGCCACACCGTACTGCGGCAGCAGCATCGCCGTCGCCGCGAAGAACGCCGCGAACGAGCCGCGCCCGACCACCATGCCGCGCATCAAGAGCGCCACGAAGTCCGCGCCATGCGCACGCTGCGCCGACACCGCGAGCACGATGCCGAGCAGCGGAAACACCGACACCACGCCACTCCACGCGGCGCCCATCGATGCCGAAGCAGCCGTCACCGCGAGCGTCAGCAATGCGCCCGCGAGCATCCGCACGGCCAGATCCGCACGCCCGACGCGCGCCGCCGGCACATGGCCCGTCGCGCGCGGCAAGCAGCTCTGCGACACCGCGACGGCCGCGCACGCCGCCGCCAGCGCCCACTCAAGCGAGCCGGGCATCCGCACGATCAGCAGTCCCGCGCCGAGCCAGCCGGCCATGCCCGCGACCAGTGCGAGCGGCCAGTCGAAGCGTCGGCAGCTCCATCCATAAGCAAGATTGAATGCCTCGGATGCGGCGATCGCCGCAACCGACGCCGCCGACGCCTGCGCCGCGAACGCCGGCCCGCGCTCGACTGCGAGCAGCAGCATGATCGGTCCGGCGACGACCGGCAGTCCCGCGAGCCATCCCGCGACCGACGGCCCCCAGACGCGCGCGGCCGCCGTCAGCGCGGCGAGAAAGGCCGGCACCAGCACGAGCTTCAGCGCGAGCAGCATGCTCAGGCCTCCAGCACGTGTTCGATGCGACGGTCCGGTACGAACCACCATGCGGCGGCGAGCGCGTACAGCACGGCCGTCGCCCACGGCACGACGAACGCGAGCCCGATGCCGGTCAGGTAAATGACGACGGAGACCTTGCCCTTGAAGTCGTTGCCGAGCGCCTTGGCCAGCGTCGAGTCGTGTCCATGCTGCGAAATCAGCGTGCGCGTCAGGATGAAATACGCGATCGCCGCCATGAACAGCACGATGCCGTACATCGCGGTCGGCCACGCGGCCAGATGGTTTTCGCCGACCCAGTGCGTCACGGCCGGCAAGAGGGATAGCCAGAACAGCAGATGCAGGTTCGCCCACAACACCTTGCCGTTGAGCTTCTGCACCGCATGGAACATGTGATGGTGATTGTTCCAGTAAATGCCGACGTAGACGAAGCTCAGCACGTATGCGCAGAACACCGGTACGACCGGGCGCAGCGCCGCGAGGTCGTGGCCTTCGGGCACCTTCAGCTCGAGCACCATGATCGTGATGATGATGGCGATTACGCCATCGCTGAAGGCTTCGACGCGTCCCTTGCCCATGCGAGTTCCGAAGATCAATGCGGTGGGGCGCACAGCCCGCCTTCGCCTTGCGCGCGGGCCGCGCCGCTGCCGATTATCGGTGATGGTGTGAGGATTTGTCGATGCGCGAGAGCCGGCCGCGCGGATGGCTCGATCCGCCGCGGCTCACGGGTAATGGACGGCGAGCCACACGCTCGGCTCGGTGTCGCTCGTCCATGCGACGCGGTGGCGGGAATGCGCCTCGATCAGCACGTGATCGCCGGGCTTCATCGGATGCGGCTGGGGGTCGTTGTCGAATTCGAGCATCGCCGCGCCGGTGAGCAGCACGACCCATTCGGCGCGCGGGCTGTCGTACCAGAAACCGGGCGGACTCGCCTGCCCGGTCGAGACGATCCGCTCGATCGTCACGCCGCCCCGCTCGACGAGCGCGTCGACCTGCTCCTCGGGCGTCGTCCCCAACTGCGCGACGAGGTCGAACAGATTGCCGCTGTTACGTGCGGGTTTGAGCGAGCTTGTCATCAGCGTGTCGCGCCAGCGTCAAGGCAGTTCATTGCATCGGCTTGAGCCCATCGAGCAGCGTCGGCACCAGTTCGCTGATGGTCGGATGCACGTGCATCGCGTATTGCAAAGTCGGATACGGCGCGCCCGCGGTCATGATGTCGACGAACGTATGGATCGCCTCGTCGCCCTCGATGCCGTGAATTGCCGCGCCGAGTATCTGTTTGCTGTTCGCATCGACGAGCGCCTTCATGAAGCCGTCGGTCTCGCCACGCTCGCGCGCACGGCCCACGCGCGACATCGGCATCGTCGCGATCAGCGCTTCGCGGCCGCTGTTGCGCACCTCCTGCTCGGACAAGCCGACGCGCGCGAGCGGCGGATCGACGAACACCGCATACGTCATGATCCGCGTGTCGACGCTGCGCGCGCCGCCGTCGAGCAGGTTCGCCGCGACGATCTGGTAGTCGTCGTAGGACGTATGCGTGAACGCGCCGCGGCCGTTCACGTCGCCGATCGCCCACACGCCCGGCACGCTGCTGCGCAACTGGCCGTCGACGATGATCGTGCCGTGCCGGTCGGTCTCGATGCCGGCGACGTCGAGGCCGAGGTCGTCGGTATTCGGCCTGCGGCCGGTGGCCAACAGCAGATGCGACGCCTCCATGGCTGGGATGTTCTGCTCGAAGCCGATGCACACGTCGTTCGCGCGATGCGCATGCGGCTCGACGCGCGTCGGCTGCACGCCGAAATGAAACTCGACGCCCTCGCGCGCGAGCACCTTCTGCACCGACTCCGCGAAATCGGCATCCTCGCGGTTCAACACGCGCTCGCCGCGCACCAGCACGCTGACGCGGCTCCCGAAGCGGCGAAACACCTGCGCGAATTCGAGCGCGATATAACTGCCGCCGACGATCACCAGATGATCCGGCAACGCGGTCAGTTCGAGCAGCGTCGAGTTCGTGTAGTACGGAATCCGCTGGATGCCTTCGAGCGGCGGCACGACGGCGCGCGTGCCGGCGTTGATGAAGATTTCGAACGCGCTGAGCTCGTCCAGCAATTCGCCGTCGCGCCCGCAGATAGCGAGCGTGCGTGCGCCGGTGAAGCGCGCGTGGCCGTTGAACACCGTGATGTTTTCCGTGCCGCGCAGCCATTTTTCGACGCCGCTGCGCGACTCTCCGATGATCCGGTCCTTGCGCGCCTTCACGGCCGCCAGATCGACGCCGACCGAACCCACCTGCACGCCGAGCTCCGCCGCATGGCGCGCCACGTGCGCCGCGCGGGCGCTCGCCACATAGGATTTGGTCGGCGTGCAGCCGACGTTCACGCAAGTGCCGCCAAACTCCGCGCGTTCGATCACCGCGGTGCGGCGCCCGCTTTGAGCGAGGCGCACGGCGAGCGGCGAACCGCCTTGTCCGGTACCGATCACGACTGCGTCGAAGTGCTGTGGCATGGCAACTCTCCCCGGCTGGGTGCAGGTCGTAGCATCTTACGCTCAGTGCCACGCGCTGCCATGTCATGTCTGATTGTGCGGGCGCTTTGGCGACGGCCCCTCTTCCCACGCGCCGCGCGCGAGGCGGCGCCAATCAGTTGGGATTACTGCGTATGCTGCGCGGGAAATCTCAGGCGTGGCAATGAACCGCGCAAATCAACTCGCGCGAACGTTGCAGTGCGGCCTGCGCGCCGCGCGCCGCGAACACCCAGCCGACCTGGCCGAGATTGAAGTCCTGCGACACCATCACCTGCATCAGCGCGACCATCGGCAGTACGACCGCTGGCCGGTAAAGCTGGTTTCTGATCAACTCTGACATGACAACCCCCAAACGCGGGGTGCCGCTTCGGCACCACGCACCAATAATGTTTCGATGGGGGAATTTTAGGGAGTGCGTCGCCGCCGATAAATAGCGGCAACGCGAAGTCACTTGTTCGGCAATCTGAACAATCGCGTCAGGACGCCTTCGCCATGCCGATCAGCTGCGCGTCGTACAGCGTGCGCGCATACGCGCTCGCCCCGACCGGCCGGCTGTACAGGTAGCCCTGCTGCTTGTCGCAATCGATCGCGCGCAGGAACGCCGCCTGCTCGGCGGTCTCGACGCCCTCGGCGGTGACGTTCATGCCGAGCGAGTGCGCCATCGCGACGACCGCCTGGGTGATCGCGACCGAATCGCGATGATCGGGCAGCCCCGCGACGAACGACCGGTCGATCTTCAGGTTATGCAGCGGAAAGCGCTTCAGGTACGACAGCGACGAATAACCGGTGCCGAAATCGTCGACCGAGACGCGCACGCCCATTGCGTTCAGCGCGCTCAGCATCGGCAGCACGGTATCGCTGTCGCTCATCAGCAACCGCTCGGTGATCTCGAGTTCGAGCGCGGCCGGTTCGAGCCCGGACTGCGCAAGACAACGTTCGATGCGCTCGAGCAGCCCGTCGTTGAACTGCCGCGGCGACAGATTGACCGCGACGATCAGATGCGGCGCGAGCGAGCGCCGCCACTGCGCGACCTGCTGGCAGGCGTGCTCGAGCACCCAGTCGCCGATCTCGACGATCAGCCCGGCATCCTCGGCGACCGGAATGAATTCGCCCGGCGACACGTTGCCGAGCTCGCTGTTGTACCAGCGCAGCAGCGCTTCCGCACCGATCGTGCGGCCGCTCTGGCTATCGACGATCGGCTGGTACACGAGGCTCAGCTCGTTGGCCGCGAGCGCGCGCCGCAGCGACTGTTCGATCGTGAAACGCCGCTGCAGATGCTGGTTCAGCTCGGCGGTGAAGAACTGGAAGTTGTTGCGGCCGCGCTGCTTCGCGTGATACATCGCCGAATCGGCGTTGCGCATCAGCGTCGCGACGTCCTGGCCGTCTTCGGGAAACAGGCTGATGCCGATCGACGCGCCCAGGTAGTACTCGTTGCCCGCCACCGCGAACGGCACCGCGATCATGTCCAGAATGCGGTGCGCGAGGCCGATCAGCTCGCCGGTATTGCCGTACGCACTGGCGACGATCACGAACTCGTCGCCGCCGACGCGCGCCAGCGTGTCGGCGCACCCGACACAGGCCGACAGCCGTTCGGCGACCCTGCACAGCAAGGCGTCGCCGGCTTCGTGACCGGCGGTGTCGTTGACCTTCTTGAAGCCGTCGAGATCGACGAACAGCACGGCGACGCTGGTGAGCTCGCCGTCATGGTCGCCGGCGGCGCGCGGCGCGAACAGGTCGCGCATCCGCTCGGTCAGGTAGGCGCGGTTGTAGAGGCCGGTCAGCGAATCGCGCGTGGCGAGGTACTTCAGCTGGCGCTGCGCCTCGCGCACCGGCCCGATGTCGGAAAACGAAATCAGCACGGAGTCCGGCTCGCTGTCGCCGGGCCGCAGGATCGGCACGACGTTCTGCGTGATCCACACGACTTCGCCGCCGATCAGTTCGAGGCCGACCGTCACGCCGAGCATCGGCTTGCCGGTCGCAAAGACCTGCGAGACCGGACGGTTGACTTCGCCGATGACCGAGCCGTCCTCGCCGAACGCGCGTGTCATCACGGTCCGCATGCTGCTGCCGACGACCTCCGGTGTCACGTGCAGCATGCGCTGCGCACTCGGATTGCAGGCGAGCACGATGCCGGTGCGCGACTGCACGACGATGCCCTCGCTGAGATGATCGACGACCAGCCGGTGACGCTCCTCGCTATGCGCGAGGCGCTGCGCCATCACGTCCTGATGGACCGCAAGGCCGACGCTGCTGCCGATGTCGCGCAGCATCGCCTCTTCTTCGGGGGTCGGACAGCGGGTGGCGCGGTAGTAGACGGCGAACGCGCCGAGCACAATGCCCGCGTCGTTTTTGAAGGGCACGGACCAGCATGCGCGCAAGCCGTGCGGCAACGCGAAATCGCGGAAGTTTTCCCACAGCGGATCGGATTCGATGTCGTCGACGATCACCAGACGCCGCTCGAACATCGCCGTGCCGCACGAGCCGACGCGCGGACCGATCGCCGCGCCCTCGATCGCGGCGCTGTACGCGGGCGGCAGCGACGGCGCGCCGCCGACGCGCACATGCACGCCGTCCGGGTCGAGCAGCAGGATCGAGCAGCACGCGCCGTCGCCGAGCAGCGCCTCGGCGCGACGGCAGACTTCGTCGAGCAGTTCAGGCAGCGGCGTGTTGCGGGTGATCAGCCGCAACACGCTGCGCTCGGACGCGAGTACCTCCTCGGCCCGTTCCGGCCGGTAGCGGCCGCCCTCCGACGCAGCTGTCGTCGTGCCACGTGATGTTGCTTCGCAAAGCATAGTTGCGCCCCCCAAACCCAACATCGGCAAGTTAGTGTACGCGGCACACCGGGGTTTACGCTAAGTCCAGCGTGAAAATCTGCCATGCATCGCGTGCGGACGGCTCCGGTGTGGCGTGCCAGCATCGGTTGATGCCGGTACGACGGGCGACGGCAGTGCTGGCGCCGTCTGTTCGTGGCCCGCAGGCGCCGCAGCGGCTCGACGCTGGGCCGGCCGCGGCAGACTGCGACGGCCCATTTGGTTCGGCGGCGGATGCCCGGCGCCCGGTCGCAGCGGCGGGGGCGGCGCATGACGCGCAATTGCGCGCCGGCGGCAGTTGCGCCGGGACGCTCAGCCGGCGGCCGACGGCTCGCCGCCCTCGCTCGTGCCGAACAGCTCCGCGCAAAGCTGCGCGCCGATTTCACTCAGCGACGCGGCTCCGGTGCCATCGTCGTGGCACATCGTATCGACGAGACCGCTTCCCGAGAGCGCCGTCAATTGCCGCCGCAAGCTGCTCATCGGCACGCCGGCCTGCTTCGACAGCTTCGCGAGCGACCACGCGCGCCAGGGTGTCTCGCGATGCGCGCGCCATAGCTGCGCGAGTATCGCGGCGAGTTGCGGGTCGATGTCGTCGTCATCCATGTCGGTCTACCTGTCGTGATGTGTCGTTTTGCATCGCCGTAGCGCCTGTCACGCCATCGTCGTAGCCAGCTCACCGAGCGTCTTCAACGCCGCTTCGGCCTGCGCGGTCCACGGATAGCTGTAGTTGAGCCGGATGAAGTGCCGAAAATCGTTGCGCGTCGAAAACATCATCCCCGGCCCGACCGTGATCCCGCGTTCGAGCGCCGCCTGATAAAGCCGCATCGAATCGATCGCAACGGGCAACTCGACCCACAGTACGTAGCCGCCCCGCGGCGTCGACACGCGCGTGCCGACCGGGAAAAAGCGCAGCACCAGCGCGCTCATGATGCTCGCCTGCTGCCGGTACACGCGGCGCAGGTGCCGCAGATGACGGTCGTAGCCGTCCTGACGCAAATAATCGGCGACCGCGATCTGGGGCACCGACGGCGTCGTCAGCGTATTCAGGAACTTGAGCTTCTCGACCTGCGCGCGATAGCGCCCCGGCAGCGCCCAGCCGATCCGGTACGACGCCGTCAGGCTTTTCGAAAACGACGCACAGTGCAGCACGAGCCCCTGGGTGTCGAAGGTCTTCAGCGTCGACGGCCGCGTGTCGCCGAAATACAGCTCCTGGTAGACATCGTTCTCGATCGCCGGAATCTCGTGCGCGGCCAGCAGTTCGACCAGTTGCCGCTTGCGCTCGTCGGACATGCAGAAACCGAGCGGATTCTGGAAATTCGGCATCACCATGCACGCGGCGATCTTCTGCCGCGCGATCGCCTTCGCGAGCGCGTCGATGTCGATGCCGTCGACCGGATGCGTCGCCACCTCGATCGCGCGCATGCCGAGGCGCTCGATGGCGTGCAGCATCGCGTAGTAGGTCGGCGACTCGACCGCGACGGTGTCGCCCGGCTTGGCGACCGCCTGCAGGCTCAGGTTGATCGCCTCGGTCGCGCCGAGCGTGATCACGATTTCGCCCGGATCGACCGGCAGACCGTTTTCCGCATAGCGCCGCGCGATCTGTCGGATCAGCTCGGGGTTGCCCGGCGGCAGATCGTCGATCAGATTCCAGCTCGCGTGCCGCCGCGCGATCGCGTTGGCGTACTGGTTGATGCGCCGCCACGGGAACAGCGACGGATCGGGATACGGCGAGCCGAACGGCACGGCGTCGTGCGCGCGGATGCTGCGTAGCGTCGACAGCACGAGCCGGCTCACATCGACCGTCGCGGGCACCGGCGGCGGCGCGGACTCGCGGCCCGCGCGGGCCGCGGCGGGCGCCGGCACAAGCGCCCGCGCGGCCGCGTCGCGCACGAAATAGCCCGACTGCGGCCGGCTCTCGACGATGCCGCGGCTCTCCAGCAGCGCATACGCGTGCAGCACCGTCTTGATGCTGACGCCGTGCTGCTGGCTCGCCTGACGCACCGACGCAACCCGCTCGCCGGCCGCGAACACGCCGCGGCGCACGGCTTCGGTGATTTCGTCGGCGAGTTTTTCGTAGAGCTTCATGCGATTCGGGTGGATTCGGGCGGCTTCAGGCATCGTCGCGCAACTGTACTCCTATTCTTTCCGATTTTCTGTATCCAACGTGGTTTGTGGAACACAGTACGCTCTCCAGCATTGGGCTGTAAAGCCCGTCGAATCTGTCCACCGCCACGTCATGAAGAACGAAACACAAGCCGAAGCCCGCATCGAGCCGTACAAGCACCCCGCCGCTGGCTGGGGCGCGCTGAAGTATGTCGCCATCAATCTGCTCAAGGAAAAGGTCGCGGGCGGCAACTACCGCACGCTGCTCAAGCAGAACCAGCCTGACGGCTTCGACTGCCCCGGCTGCGCGTGGCCGGATCGCGAGCACGCGTCGACATTCGAGTTCTGCGAAAACGGCGTGAAGGCCGTGGCCGCCGAGGCCACCGGCAAGCGCGTGACGCCCGCGTTCTTCGAGCGGCACAGCGTCACGGAGCTGATGATGCAATCCGACTTCGAACTCGAGCAGCACGGCCGCCTGACCGATCCGCTCGTCTACGACGCCGCGCGCGACCGCTATGTGCCGATCGGCTGGGACGACGCGTTCGCGCTGATCGCGAGCCATCTGAAGCGTCTCGACGATCCTGACCGCGCCGCGTTCTATACCTCGGGCCGCGCGAGCAACGAAGCCGCGTTCCTGTACCAGCTGTTCGTGCGCATGTACGGCACCAACAATTTTCCCGATTGCTCGAACATGTGCCACGAGGCGACGAGCCGTGGCCTGCCGCACACGGTCGGCATCGGCAAGGGCACGGTCACCCTCGATGACTTCGAACACGCGGATACGCTGCTGATCTTCGGCCAGAATCCGGCCACCAACCATCCGCGCATGCTCGGCGAGCTGCGCGAATGCGCGAAGCGCGGCGCCACGATCGTGTCGATCAATCCGCTGAAGGAGCGCGGCCTCGAACGCTTCGCGAGCCCGCAGCATCCGGTCGAAATGCTGACGATGGGCAGCACGAAAATCAGCTCGGTATTCACCCGTCCGAAGGTCGGCGGCGATTTCGCGCTGATCAAGGGCGTCGCCAAACGCGTGCTCGAACTGGATGACGAAGCGCTCGTGTCGGGCCTCGAGCGCGTGCTCGACTTCGGCTTCATCGCCCAGCACACAGTCGGCTTCGCTGCCTTCGCCGACGATCTGCGCGCCGAGCGCTGGGACACGATCGTCGCCGAGGCAGGCGTGCCGCTCGATGAGGTGCTGAAGCTCGCCGATATCTACGTGAAGGGCCGCGCGGTGATTTCGACCTGGGGCATGGGTCTCACGCAGCACAAGAACTCGGTCGCGACGGTACAGCTGCTGTCGAATCTGATGATGATGCGCGGCAATATCGGCCGGCGCGGCGCGGGGCTGTGCCCGGTGCGCGGCCACTCGAACGTGCAGGGCGACCGCACGGTCGGTATCGAGGAAAAGCCTACTGAAGCGTTTCTCGACAAGCTCGGCGCAGCCTACGACTTCGCGCCGCCGCGCGAGCACGGACTCGACGTCGTCAACACGATTCAGGCGATGCGCGACGGCAAGGTGAAGGTGTTCATCGGGCTGGGCGGCAATTTCTCGATCGCGACGCCGGACACGCCGCGCACGTGGGACGCGATGCGCGCATGCGATCTGACCGTGCACGTGACGACGAAGCTCAATCGCAGCCACCTCGTGCATGGCCGCGACGCGCTGATCCTGCCGACGCTCGGACGCACCGAGATCGATGTACAGAACGGCGTGGCACAAGGCGTCAGCGTCGAGGATTCGATGAGCATGGTGCACATCTCGTATGGGATGAACAAGCCGGCGTCGGACAATCTGCTTTCCGAAGTGGCGATCGTCGCGCGCATGGCGCATGCGACTTTGGGCAGCGGCAAGGTGGACTGGCTCGCCCATGCGGCCGACTACGCGCTGATTCGCGAGGGCATCGCGAAGGTGATCGACGGTTTCGACGACTACAACGAGCGTCTGAAGAAGCCGGGCGGCTTCCATCTCGGCGTCGCATCGCGCGATCGCATCTGGAAAACGCGGAGCGGCAAGGCACAGTTCATCGTCCACGCGATCGCGCTCGACACGCCGATTCACCAGGCGAAGAAGCAACATGGCGAACGCCTGATGACGCTGATGACCACCCGCTCACATGATCAGTACAACACGACGATTTACGGTCTCGACGATCGCTATCGCGGCGTCTACGGACAGCGGCGCGTGCTGTTCGCCAACAAGGACGATCTCGCGATGCTCGGGTTCGCGGCTGGTCAGCGCGTCGATATCACGAGCGTGTGGGCCGATGGCATCGAGCGACGCGTGGACGGTTTTCTGCTCGTCGAGTACGACATTCCGCGCGGCTGCCTCGGCGCTTATTATCCGGAGACGAATCCGCTGGTGCCGCTCTCCTCGGTCGCAGATGGCGCGGGTACGCCGACGTCGAAGTCGATTCCGGTGTTGTTGACGGCGTCGATGGTGGAGGATGCCGCGGAACTGGCGGCTTGAAGTCAGCTCCGTTTGTCGCGCCTGCCGCGCCTGCCGCGCGGCGTACCTCACACGGTCTTCTTCGCCAGATCGCGATGTGTCAGATACAGACGTAGATCGAATTCGATCTGGTGATAACCCGGCTGCATGAACTCGCACAGACGATAGAACGCTTTGTTGTGATCGCTCTCCTTCAGATGAGCGAGTTCGTGCACGACGATCATCTTCAGAAACTCCGGCGCCGCGGCCTTGAATAACGACGCGATGCGGATTTCCTTCTTCGCTTTCAGCTTGCTGCCCTGCACGCGCGAAATGCTCGTGTGCAGGCCGAGCGCGTGACGCATCACGTCGAGTTTGCCGTCGTAAGTGACCTTGTCGATCTGCTCGGCGTTGCGCAGGTGTTCGCGTTTGAGTTCCGCGCAGTACTCGTAGAGCGCGCGGTCGGTTTGCACCTCGTGCGTGCTCGGGTACTTCTGCGCGACGTAGGAGCCGAGCTGATCGGCGGCGATCAGCTTTCTCACCTTGTCTTGCAGAGGTGCGGGGTAGCCGGTGAGGTATTTGAGGGGGGACATGAAGGCGGAGTGAGGTTGGCGGGACCGATCTTACGCATAGTCGCGCTGATGGACAAGGTTGGGCATTTTCCGGATGCCGCTCCGTTCGAAGTACCGAAGATTCGTGAAGCGCTTTTTTCTGTTTCATCGAAAGCCGCGGCGATTTTGGGCTGTCGCCCATGTAAGGACTGCCTGTCACACGGTAATCATCTGACTGCTGTCAATCCCAGTCACCCGGACGGCGAACGCATTCTGTCCGTCCAGTATGATCCGGCCACCTCGAGAAGTAGCGCCGGGAATTCGGACAGGCCGGTAAGTGGAAAAGCTGGGACGTGAGTCGGTCATAATGGCCGGCAACAAGGAACCAGAAGATGACGAAACGCAACCGACGGACACACTCACCGGCGTTCAAGCAGGGATCGCTCCACAGGTGATGTCCTGAGCGATTGGCCTGAAAGCTCATGGGCCGTAAGCGCAAGCAACCCACCGACCTGATCGGCGAGAACGGATTCGGCCAGTGGCGCGCAAAGCGCAAACTCCGGCGAGGATTGGCGCGAACGCGATCTGGAAATATCCCTTGAACGGGGGAGCGAGAGGGGGTGATGCGGGAGGGAGCACGGCTGTTCGGCAACAACCAATCGCCTTCCGGCACTGGGCGACAAGGGGTTTTCACCTGGATATGCCGCCCCACTGCTGCCGGGCAACGCGGACTGGATTTTTTCTTTGCGGGCGGTCTACGCCACTTTCTGAGTCCTTGAACAAAAACCCGAGCGCGGCCAGCGTAAACGCGAAGCGTTGCGTCGCACACGTATCGCGGAAAATGCACCCATGGGCGCTAATATGGATGACCGTGATTGGCAGAGAGAAAATGCTCTATGAACCCATCGGTCATCTCCGCATTGTCCGCACTCGTCGGCGCCGCCATCGGCGGCCTGACTTCCGTTCTTGCCACATGGCTGACCCAACGCACCCAGGTTCGCGCGGAGTGGCGAGCGCATGACCGCGTGCGGCGGCAGGAGCTCTACAAGGAGTTCATCGAGGAAGCCACGAAGTGCTATGTCGACGCGCTGCAACACAACGAGCCCGACCTTTCCTCGCTCGGCAATCTCTACGCGAAGATCAGCCGCATGCGCGTCCAGTCGTCGCGCGAAGTCGCAGATGAAGCCGACGTGATCGGACGCAAGATCGTGGACACCTACCTTGCGCCGGACAAAACCTTCGTCGAGATTCGCGAGATGCTCGCGGATGGCTCGATCGACATCCTCGCCACATTCGGCGACGTGTGCCGCACGGAATTCGAATCGCTGCGCGCACAGCAGTTCTGAATCCTATATATGCGCCGTTCAACGCGACTTCAGTTCGACGGGCGGATCGGCGCGATAACCGCCGCCGAGCGCCTTCGTCAGTGCAATCTCCTGACTAAGCGTCTGACCGTTGAGTGTGAGCAGCGCAACCTGTTCGGCGATTACCGGCTGGCGCGCTTCGAGCGCCGCGAGCCGGCTCGTCAGTCCGCGTTGATAGGATGCTTCGGCGCTGTCCCGCGCAAACGCAACCGATTCGATCCGTTGTTTCTGCAACCCGGTCTCCGCATCGAGGGTCTGCAAACGGCTGCCTGTCTGCGCGACATCGCGTACCGCGTTGAGGACGGCCTGGTTGTACTGCTCGATCAACAGGTTGCTCCCCTCGCGTGCGCCGCTCAGGTTTGCGTTGAGCCTGCCGCCGTCGAAGATCGGTAAGTACAGGCCCGGAATCAGGTTGATCTGCTGGCTTGCATGCGTGAAGAGGTCCGCGAGATGCAATGCGTTGAAGCCGAAGAACGCCTCGATGTCGAAACTCGGATAGAACGCCGCTTTCGCTGCGTCGATCCGGTCGAACGATGACTCTACATACCATCGCATCGCCTGCAGGTCGGGCCGCCGGGCGAGCAGTTCGTATGAAAGCGTCGCCGGCAGGGCCGCTTGCGAGCGCGGCAGCGCGACGGGCTCGATCGCCGGCAAGCCGTTGGCTCCCGCGCCGACCAGCGCTCGCATCGATTCGCGAAACTGCTTGATCTGCCCTTGCGCCGACACGATCTGCCGTTCGATGGCCAGTTGCTGCGCGCGGCTTTCTTCCAGTAACGTACGGGCTTCGAGACCCCGCGCCGCACGTGATTCGTGTGCCTGCACCGCGAACACCGCGACATCGTGCGATTCATTCAGCAGATCGATGAGCTGATAAGTCGTTTGAATGCCGTAGTAAAGCTGCGCGACATCCGTCGAAATTTCGAGTTCGACGGCGGCCGTCTCGGCGAGCCGCGCATTGCTCACACCAAGCGATGCGGCGACCTGCGCGCGCTGCTTGCCCCAGATGTCGACGTCCAGGCTTGCGCCAAGCCCGACGATGCCTTCGGTGTACCAGGGACCCGTCAGCCCCAACGCCGGTTCGTTCATCGCGAACGGGCCGATAAAGCCGTTCGCCGAGACATGCTCGCGATTCAGCGACGCCAGCGCGGCCACCTGAAGGCTCGACCCCGTTCTGACAAGCTCGACGTCCGACTTCGCCTGCGCGACGCGGGTTCGCGCAATCACCATCGTCGGCGCATCGGCGAGCGCCTGATCGATAAGCGCGTCGAGCTGCGCATCGCGATAGCGGTCCCACCAGCGCGCCGCGGGCCAACCCTCTCGCGCAAGATGGATGTCGTCAGCAAGATTGATCTGCTCGGGCGCGATCTCGGTATAGGGCGTGCCGTTGTGATGGATCAGCGCGCAACCCGACAGCGCGAACGATATCCCCGCGACGCATACGAAGCATCGACGCCATTGCCAGGCACGCAAACCCGATAGCGTATTCATGTTCGTACGGCCTGTGAAGAGCTCGCCGCGACGGGTGCCTCGCTGCGCCAGTCCGGCAGGCCTGCGACCTGCCGCGACAGATCTTCCGCGGCGACGATGAGCGGCTGATCGGCCGGTTCGACGGCCTGGGCAACGATCCCGATGCGTTGCGGGGCGTACGCCACGGGCGGGCTGATGACAAGCCCGTCCGCGTAACGGTTGACCTCGGCGCAAGCCTGTTCCTGAGCCGCCCGAACTGCGCCCACGGCCTGCGGGCTCGATGACCCCGCCTGAGCCACCAGCGCCTTGTGCAGTGCATCGCCAGCGAGCATGATCTCGCGCCCCTGCGCGAGGACGGTTTGTGCACGCAGCGTCAGTTGGGCCTGTTCCGCTTCCTGCCAGCCGGGCTCGAGTGCGACGCGCGACAGCGTCGCTTCGCAATCGGCCAGCACGGCCCACGCCTGCAACTGGCGCTGCGCATACGGCAACTCATCCCGTTCGTCGCTGCCAGCCTGTGGCGCGCATAGCTGGGCGGCAATCGCACGCAGCATCGTCGCGAGTTTCTGCCGCAACACGTCGCCCTCGCCCTCGCGCCAGAACGACATCTGCACAAAAGTCGCCACACCGACGCCCAGCAGAATGCCGACCAGCCGGTCGCGTATTTCAGTCAGATTGATGGTTGGACCGAACTGTTCGAACAAGGCGAGCGAGAAGGTGAAGATCAGCTGGACGCCCGCGTAGCCGATCCGTTCCGAACCGGCCGAGATCCATGCCCCGAACGCGACGACAGGCAGCGTCATCAGCAGCAGACCGACAATGTCGTCGAGATGAGGAACGACGAACACGACCATGAACAGCGCCAGCGCGCTTCCGATGGCAGCACCGGCCACCCGCAGCAACGCGCGCTGCGCCGATGCGCCGAGGCTCGGCAGCGCGACGATCACGCAAGTCAGCATGATCGTGTGGACGCCCTGCCAGTCGACGGCGTTGTAGAACACGTAGCAGGCCAGCACGGCGAGCAGCGTCTTCAGCGAAAAGCGCGCGTACGCGGGATTGGTCCATGCGTCGGGCGCGAGCATCGGCTCGCTCGCGGGCGGCTTGCCGGGTTCGACATCGCTTGCGGTGAGATCGGCGAATGCGCGCAGCGCCCGCTGCAATTCGGCCGCGGCGGGAAACGTATCGGCGGCAGCGCGTTCTTCGGTTGTTGCCGTGCTCACGTAGCGATACGGCTCGTCTGTCAGCACCGCTTCGTCGAGCGCGCGGCAGTTCGTGTGCAACTCGCGCAACATCGCCAGTTGCGCTGCCGACGCGCCCGGCCAACCGGGCGGCAGGTCACTCGCTCCGCGATAAAGACGCGACACTGTTGCAATGCATGCAAGCTGCAGCGCCTGATGCTCGCGATAGTGGGCGTCACGCATCGTCGTGAACCGGAGCAGCTTCTGCAGCGTCAGCGCGCCTTGCTGGAGGGCCGCCAGCGTGATCGGCTCGGCGTGCCTGGTGCCGTCGATCAGTTGCGTCAGGCGCATGTCCAGCGCCGCCAGTTGTCGATGGATTTCCGCCTTGAGCTGCAATTGCGGTTCGGCGGGCAACAACAACGTGTTGACCACGAGCGTCAGCGCGATCGGATAGTTAACGGCGACCCACACCCACAACACCGCGCGGATCAGCAGATCGGCCTGATCGGTCCGGTCGACGAAGCTCTGCACATAGATCACGACGATGGCGACTATGAAGAACACCACACCGATCTTGAGCACGCGTAGCAGATACACGCTGCCGAAGAACAGCAGGCTCGCGACGACGATGCGCAGCAACGGATAGCCGAATGTAAACTTCATCAGCAGGATCGACAGACCGATGCCGAGCGTCGATCCGACGATGAACATCAGGCCTACCAGCCGCGTGACCACCACGTTCGCCTGTGTCACGTAGAACACCACCAGCAACGACAGCGCAAGCTCCGGCACTTCGAGCGTCATCGACGCGACGATCACGATCGCGCTCGTCAACATGCAACGCAACATCACGTTGACGCGACCGGGGAAAGGCGCGAGCTCGCGGCTGAGGAACACGCCTGCATCGCGCAGTGTGACGGGCAGGTAGTCGGCGGCGGCCATGTGCGATCCTCAATGGCGCTCGCCGTCGTCGCCGCGCCCGGGGTGCAGAACAGCCACCGCCGATGTCCCGACGCGAAACAGCTCCGGGTTCGGATTGTCGACGCGGATCTTCACTGGGAAGCGCTGCGCGACGCGGACCCAGTTAAGCGTGCGTTGAATGCGCGGCAACCCGCCCTGCAACGCAAGGCCGGCTTCATCGGACGCGACGCCATAGCTGATCGAATCGACCCTGCCGTGGAAGCGCTGGCCCGTGTCGCTCATCAGGTAAACCATGGCGGGCGTCCCGGTCCGGATGCCTTTGAGCTCTGTCTCGCGAAAGTTCGCGACCACATACCAGTGGCGCGTGTCGATCAATGTGAAGACGGGTTTGAGCGCGGACGCGAACTGCCCCGTCGATGTTTTCAACGACACGATGCGTCCGTCGAACGGCGCCCGCACGGTCGAATATTCGAGGTTCAGCTCGGCAATCGAGATTTCCGCCATGACGACGGCACGCTGCGCAACCAGCGCGTCGACGCCGCTCACGGCCGCTGCCGCCTGTTGCGCCTGCAGTTGCGCGGCGCTGAGTTCGGCCTGCGTGGCACGTTGCGCGGTACGCGCACGATCGACGTCCTCCGCCGATACATAGCCGTGCGACAGCAGCGGCTCCATGCGGTGCAGCGTATCGGACGCCTGGCCGGCAGCGGCTCGCGCGCGCTCGACGGCCGCACGCACCGACTGCGCGTTGTACTGCTGCGCATTGACCGTGCGCTGGGTCAGCTCGATCTGGCGGTCGAGCGCGACGAGGGATGCCTTGCCCCGCGTGAGCGCATCCTGATAAGGACGCGGATCGATGCGGAACAGCAGATCGCCCTGCTTCACCGCCTGATTGTCGTGCACGGGCAGCTCGACGATGCGCCCATTGACCTCGGGCACGACGTCGATCGTATCCGCATAAACATAGGCATCGTCGGTGCGCGGCGAGCGGTCCAACTGGCGGATGACAAACACCGCCAGCAACAGTGTCACCACGACAAGAATGATGGCCGGCCATGCTATCTTCTTCGTTCTGCTGGCAGTTATCGCCATCGCATCTACCTGAGAAGATTCAATGTTGGAACAACATCAACCACACAGCGAGTGAAAGGAAGGCGAAGAGCGTGGGATATACCACGGCTGAAGGCCACATCAGTTGGTCGACCTGCCAACGCTTGAGAACCAGATAGATGACGACCGTGAGCACGACGCCCGCGACGATACAGAACAGCCAGTCGGGAAAGTATGCGCCGAGCACGCCAATGGACGGCGAGTTGGCACACCCGCCCGTCAGAGGGACAGCCGCCAGGGCAACAACGACTGAACGCGGCACACGTTTTGTTCTGAAGAACGGCATGTGGTCGCTCCAAAGTCGCTCGCGTCATCAGGATTTGCATCACCAATCCGAGCCTTTCGCGCGCGGTTCTACCCAATCGCAAGGACTTGGAAAGAGCTAGACGTCGCGGTATACCCTATTATCTCGGGGACGCCCACGACCGCCAGCGTGATGTCTGCAATGATGTCGCGCGGCAGTTGTGCGGGGTCGATGGGCAGAAGTCTCTGCAGGAACGCAATGCGATGCAGATGAGAATCCGTGGAAGCCGCTGGTTTCATGTCGTCTCCACCCGCGCTGTGAGCTTGCCGACCAGCGCATCCGCCACGATCTCATCGACGATAACCACGTTGGATGCCCCCGCACTCTCGAACAGCCCCTTTCTCAAGGGATTTTCGCCGGGCACGATGATCGCGAGCGAGGCATTCAGCGAATGCGCCAGCAAGGTGATCGCCAGATTGTTATTGCTGTCGGGCGTCGTCACGACCAGCGCCTTGGCGGTGTCCAGCCGCGCGCGCCTGAGCACGTCGTCGAACACGCCCGGAGAACCGAGCACAACCATATGGCCGCGATCCGCCGCGCGGTCCGCCTGGTCCTGATCGCCCACGAGGACAAGCACCGTCTGTCGCGCTTCGCGCAACCGGTGTGCGACCAGTTCGCCAAGCGAATGGAACCCAACCAGGACCACATGATTGGCGAGATGTACGAGCCTGCCTTCCATGACCCTATTCTCCCGATAAGCCATCACATCGTCGCCCGATAGCATGCCGGTGAGCCTCGAAACCGCGAATCCGCCGATCAGCAGCGTCGCGAACATGGCTAGCAGCATAAAGATCTTCTGCGGCTGATTGAACTCGGTAAAATCACCGAGTGTCGAGACGAGATTGACCCCGTCCCAGAGGGCCGCGAACACTTTATCGGGAATAGAGGCATTGGACTGATCGAGCAGGACCAGCCCAACAGCGGCGGCGCCCAGCAGCAGAACGAGCAGGCCGACGGTATGGCGCGCACGGCGGCGCCATTCGCGAATACGGATGCCCCCAAGACGCGGCTCATCGACACGGAATATCCACATCATTACCTCGGGTAGGTATGCCGATGGAGACGACAGCGAACCCAATGCCAGATAATCACGCTCGCCTTGCGGATCAGTTGCCTATAGTCAGTCAAAAGTCTCTCGACAGGCCGCGCTTGGGACGCATAGCGTCATTCCTTTCCTCGCAAGCGCAGCAGGCCCATCAGAACCTCGTCGCGGTACGTCGCAAGGTCCTCCTGTAAGGAGCGTGACTGAATCTCCTCGTGCACCCCCTTGATGATGGTCGCGCGAACGTCAGGCGTCAGTTCCGGCGTACCGAGTACATGCCACCACGCCGTCAACGGGCCGGTGAACTGTTCGAAGAAATGCTCGATGCCACCCTGACCGCCGCCGAGGTGATACAGAAGACTCGGCCCCATGATCCCCCAGCGCAAGCCCGGGCCCCACGAAACGGCGGCATCGGCGTCGGCCACGCTGACCACACCCTCCGCGATCAGATGGACCACCTCGCGAAAGAGTGCCGCCTGCAGACGATTGGCGACATGGCCCGGCACCTCCTTGTGCAGGCGTATCGTCCGCTTGCCCAGGCCGCGATAGAACGCGCTGACGCGTTCTATCGTCTCTTCTGAGGTCTTCGCGCCGCCGACGATCTCGACAAGCGGAATGAGATGCGGCGGATTGAATGGATGGCCGATCACGCACCGCTCAGGGTGGTTCGGGCAAGCCGACTGAATCTCGCTCATCGTCAAGCCCGACGAACTCGATGCAATGATCACGTCCGGCGCCAAGGCCTCATCGAGACGCCGGTAAAGATCTTTCTTGAAGTCGATTCGCTCCGGACCGTTTTCCTGAATCAGATCGCTGCCGGCGATGGCGGCATCGAGGTTGTCGGTGAATTCCAGCTTCGACGGGGCAGCTCCCGGGGCGAGGCCCAGATGCTCCAATGCAGGCCAGGCGGCCGAGATGAAATCGTCGAGCTTTTTCTTTGCGTCGGGGGCGATGTCGGTGGCGACCACCTCCAGGCCTTTCGCAAGGAACAGCGCAGCCCAGCTCGCGCCGATAACACCCGTCCCAATGATCGCGACGCGTTTGATTGGCTTGGCCATGACAGATGAACTCCGGTAATTTTAAACAAACGCACTGAAACCGGTGACCGCCTTGCCGACGATCAGCGAATTCATCTCGCGCGAGCCTTCATAGGAGTACAGCGCTTCCGAATCGGCAAAGAAGCGGGCTACGTTGTAGTCAAGCACGATGCCGTTGCCGCCCAGAATCTCGCGAGCCGACGCCACCGTTTCGCGCATGCGCACCGTGCAGAAGGCCTTGGCAAGCGATGCATGCTGGTCCTTGAGCTTGCCCTGGTCCTGCAACTGCGCCAGCCGCACGACCAGGCACTGCGACGCGGTGATATTTCCCAGCATCTTCGCGAGGTGATCCTGGATCATCTGGAAAGACGCAATCGGTCTGCCGAACTGCTCGCGCGTCTGCGCATACTTCAGCGCATGTTCGTACGCGCCCATGCTGCAGCCGACCGCCTCCCACGCAACGTACTGCCGGGTCAAGCGGAGCACGCGCGCGGTGTCGCGGAACGACAGATCGCCTTGCAGGCGGTTTTCTTCGGGCACGCGGCAGTTATCCATCGTGATGACGCCGTTCTGCACCACACGCAGCGCAACCTTGCGCTCGATCTTCTCGACGGAAAATCCCGGCGTGGTCTTGTTCTCGACGATAAAACCCTTCACCTGATTGTCGGCGACGTCCCGCGCCCAGATAATCGAGACGTCGCACCACGGCGAATTGCCGATCCAGCGCTTCTGGCCGTTGAGGACCCATGTATCGCCTTCGCGTTTGGCCGTCGTCAGCAGGCCCCCGCCGGCACCGGAACCGACGAGCGGCTCGGTCAACCCGAAGCAGCCGATCTTCTCCATCCGCGCCATCGGTGGCAGCCACTTCTGTTTCTGCTCTTCCGATCCGCCCAGGTAGATCGAGCCCATCGCGAGGCCGCTGTGCACACCGTAGAACGTCGCGATCGATGCATCGACCCGCGCGATTTCCATTGCGATGAAGCCGTCGAGCAAGGTGCTGCCTCCCGGGCAGTCGTAGCCCTTGAAGCCGATTCCGGCAATGTTCAGCTCGCGGATACCGGGAATCAGATCGAACGGAAACCGGTCCTCAGCCCAGTACAGGTTGATGACCGGGGCGACGCTCGTTTCCATGAAATGGCGCACCTTCTTGAGGATGGCCTGCTCTTCCTCGCTCAGAATGTCGTGGATCTGATAGAAGTCGCTGTCGGGTGCAGGCAGCGACGGTTGGGAAGTCTTCGTCTCGGGCATGGCGATCTCGCACAGTGGGTCTGGACAACGTCTACGCAAGGTAGTTGTAGACGACCTCGGCATTCCCGAGAGACAGATCCGTCAGGATATGGACAGCTGACAGCACCTCGAGAACGGGAAGCTTCGCGACGGGTGCAAAGCAGTGTGGGTGCAGTTCCAGGGATGCGGGTCCCGACCAGGCGCCCTTCACTGTCAGATCGTCGACGTGGTATTTGACGATCTCGCAGACCCGCGCGGTGCCGTTCACATTCGGCAGGATCTTCAGCAAAAAGCCTGGCGCTTCGAGCGACTTCCTGACGCCGACGAGATCGAGCTCGGCGTATTTGTAGGCCATCGTCGCGGTGGCGATGCGTACGCCGTTATAGTCGAGCGTGCCGACCAGGGCGTCCTTGCGCACCTCGAGCTTCGGTTGCGCCAACACCTTCGGAAAACCCAGCAATTCGCGGCCGGAGGCAATGCCCGCTTCGCTGTCGAGATACATCGCGTGCGTGAAGCCGCCCGCCACGCCGTTGAACGTCACGGGAATGACCTGGCCGGATTCGGTGTACGAGCCGAGTCCGCTCGAGTCGGGCATGTTGATGAATTCGTATTTGACAATCGGCTCGGTCGGCTTCAGCGGCGCCGGCACCACGCGGGCAAGCGCCTCCGGATCGGTGCGATAGGTGATGATCACGAATTCGCGGTTGACGAACCGGAACGGACCCTTAGGATAGGCGGGACTCGTCAACGGCATGGTATAGGCGGTCGAGCGTACTTCGTCTTCAGTCATGTGCATCTCCGTGTGTGCTGCAGCGCGACGTATGCGAAGCCGGGCGGTAGGGTGCCTGGTCCGGCGCCTGGATGCGCTACCTCATGATTTGTCTTCAAAGCGGGCGACGGCGCCGCCATCGTTCAGCCGCGCAATGTCGGCGTCGTCGAATCCCAGTTCCTTCAGGATTACCGCGCCGTGTTCGCCGAGCCGGGGCGCGACGGAGGGTTCGACCTTCGGTGCACCATGGATCTGAATGGGGCTGCTGACGGTACGGGCACCTGCTCTTCCGGCAACTTCGAGCGGCACGACGATACCGTTGGCCGACAGTTGAGGATCGTTGATGATCTCTTGCGCGATCTGCACGACGCCGAAAATCACGCGGCCCGCGCTCAGCACTTCCTTCCAGTGGGAAAGCGGTTGACTCGCAAAGATCGGATCAAGAATCTCAACAAGCTGTGCAGCATTGGCCGTGCGCTTGTCGTCGGTGAAACGCGGATCTTCGAGTAGCTCTGGCCTGCCGATCGTCTTCACGAATCCGGGCCAGTCCTTGCGCTGCGCAGCAACAAGGAGAATCCAGCGATTGTCCGACGTCTGGTACGGATTGAGCAGCGCATTGGGTGGAGACTTACGGTTATGTTGCGCGAAGAAATGGCCGCCATTGAGGCCGCCTTCGACCCACGCTGCCGCCGCCCAGATACCGTTTGCGATCAGTGAAGTCGAGACGTGGCTGCCCTTGCCCGTCGTCGCGCGCACATAAAGCGCTGTGACGATCGCCGCATAGAGCGTTGTCGCAGTCGCGTGGTCGCCGATGCCGGGTATCGGAAGCGTCGGCGGGCTTCCGGCATCATGCGTCACTTCCATCAGGCCCGAGCGTGCCCAATAGGCGGTCACGTCGAACCCTGGTGTATCGGCCTCCGGCCCCTCGGAGCCGTACCCTGTAATATCCGCGTAGATCATCTTCTCGTTCAGCGGCGCGAGATCTTCATAAGTGACGCCCAGAGAGGCCTTCACGCGAGGAGGAAAATTGACGACGACAACATCGGCCCAGTGCACAAGGCGCTGCATCACTTCTTTCGCGCGGGGAGACTTCAGATCGATGGCAATGCTGCGCTTGTTGCGGTTCGTCAGTTGCCACGCGTAGTTGACGTCGCTGGTTGGATTCGGCGGCATCGCCGAAAAAAAGCGATAGACGTCACCCGTACCGGGGGGTTCCACCTTGATGACGTCGGCGCCAAAATCGGCAAGGATCGTCGCCGCGGCCGGGCCCGCAATATAGCTTGCCAGATCGAGTACTTTCAGATCCGAGAAGATGTGGTTGCCGGTAGTCATCTAGTCATCTCCATGAATTAGGACTAACCTGGTCGCGTGGGTTACGCGCTGTATTTAAAACAGTAACGACGCTCGTATGGACAGTCGCTATTCATCGGCCGGTGAACTTTGGTGGCCGCTTTTCGAGGAATGCTTTAGTGCCTTCCGTCTTGTCTTCAGTGGATGCGCACAGCGCAAACAAGGCTCCTTCAAGGGCGAGTCCCTCAAACAGCGAGCCGTCGAGTCCGCGATTGACGGCCGCAATGGCGTAGCGCACCGCGAGGGGTGCATTCACGGCGATCTGCGCGAGAATTTCTTCTGCACGCGCGAGAAGCTTCGACGGCTCGACGATTTCGTTAACAAGGCCGATTCGAAGCGCTTCTTCGGCGGTGATCATCTCGCCGGTGAGAATGAGTTGCAGTGCGATTCCCTTGCCGACAAGGCGCGCAAGACGCTGTGTCCCGCCAAAGCCCGGAATGAGGCCAAGTTTGATTTCGGGTTGCCCGAATTTCGCAGTTGATGTTGCAAGTCGGATCGTGCAGGCCAATGCGGTCTCACATCCGCCGCCAAGCGCAAGACCGTTGACCGCTGCAATGACCGGCTTGCCGAGGCTTTCGACGAGACTGAGCAAGGCCTGCCCGTCACGTGTGTGCTGCTCGGCCTCGACGGGTGTCGCGCTCGCAAGTTCGCCGATATCCGCTCCAGCAATAAATGCGCGATCACCTGCGCCAGTGACGATGACACCGCTGACCTGAGAATCATCCCGAGCGGCTTCGAACGCTGTCCTCAACTCGCTGATGGCTCGCTGGTTCAATGCATTGAGAACCTTGGGGCGATTCAGCGTGACGTAGGCGACAGCACCTTTCTTTTCAAAGACGATCGTTTCAAACGATTCCGGGGTAAGTGACTGAACCATGGATCTCAACACTCCGCATGAACGTTAAAAATGATCTACGATCCTTTTGCGATCGCCAGAATTCCAAGTCCGTAGTTGCGCGCAATCCTTCTTTTCGCTTTTTCTCGGTTCCAGTGCCCGCTATCTCGCACACGTGGCGCGTAAGCCTCCCGCCGACCATCGGGGGGTTTTTTTGCGATGCGCGGTCAAGTCCATGAGATTAGTTTAGAAATACGCCTCGCACAAAACCATGCTACGAACGGCTAGTCTTACTAACGAATTGGCATTGGATTCTCATACATTTGTATATCTTGACCATGAACAATGTAGTGGTCTAATTGTTGGTCTTTCGCTGCAGGCTCAGGGGTCCTATGAGCGCCTTGTAAGCGCACAGTGGGACGCGCGCGACTGTGTCGTAGAGACGTGCTATTCCAGCGAGGGTACCGATGACTTACCTGAACGGCGGCATGCGGAACGACTCGCGCCAGCGCGCGCACACCGCAGCAACCATGCAGACGACGCGCGAAACATTGCAACTTCTGGGCCCCACGCTGTCAACCCGATCTTTCCGAATGCGGCTTAACGCCAAGCGCTTCTGCCTTTCTGACGAGATCCGCTACCGAGCGCGCGGCCATTTTTTTCATCGCTTGTCCACGATGAATCTTTACCGTAATTTCGCTGAGTTTCATTTCCGCGGCAATCTGCTTATTCAGCAGGCCGGCCACGACGAATTCCATGACCTGTTTTTCTCGTCGCGTCAATGAATCATGGGAAATGCGGAGGGCGGCAATTGACTGTTCGGCCAGAAGCCGCTCGCGGTCACGTGTCAACGCATGAGTGACAGCATCCAGCATGTCCTGGTCGCGAAAAGGTTTGGCGAAAAAATCGAGAGCACCTGCTTTCATGGCCTTGACCGACATTGAAATGTCACCGTGCCCGGTCATGAAAACGATCGGCATGCGAAGCGCGCTCTTTGCAACCTCCTCCTGAAATGCAAGACCGCTCTCGCCCCGCAGCCTGACATCGAGAATCAGGCAACTAGGTGCGTCATACCTCGGAAATGCCAGAAATTCCGGAGAAGATGCGAACGTTTCAACGTGTAGCCCGACAGAACGCAGCAGGGTGCCTAGCGCGAGTCTCATCGCTTCTTCGTCGTCGACAATGTACACCACCGATCGCGCGCCTTCGCTAGTGTCTTTGACCGAACTCAAATCTTGTCCCGAACTCATCAACGTCTCCCTATCGGCACAATGCGCGGCAAGGTTCTGCATACCGATACCGTTCTGATACCTTCATGCCGCAATGAACGCTTCTCGCTCAATCCGTTTTCTTTTGGATACGGCAAGATCCGCTGGTGCATCCTGTCGGGCTCCGGAAGAAGACGGTCTAATGTCAAATCGGTCTGCTCGTCGTTGCTTGACGTATGTTGTCGACAACAGTGTCGACCGAAAGTGAATCACTAGAGATGCTGCAGCGCACCTATTGGGGTGCACGTTTGGTTAACTCCCGGAAGTCGATTTGTCCTCGCGCGTTATCCGGACGACCGATAATCGCAGGCAGGCCGAGTTGGAAGGTCGCGCCGTGGCCTGGCTTGCTGGACACCCACATCCGTCCTCCGTGAGCTTCGGCAATCGATTGGCAGATTGACAATCCCATGCCGAGACCGTTGGGTTTCGTCGTGAAGAAAGCATCGAATAGTCGTTCTGTATTCTCCGGATCAATTCCCGACCCTGAGTCCTGAACCGCGACGACCAGGTTTCCATCCTCATCCATGCGTGACTCAATGAGCAGCTCACGGGGCCGACCATGAATGCCGTCCATGGACTGAATGCCGTTCATCATAAGATTTATGATCACCTGCTGAAGCTGAACCCGGTCGCCCAGCAACGGGGGCAGCCCATAGGCAAGTTTGAGGCAGAGCGATACCTTGTGATTAAAAACTTCACGCTGAGTCAGGCAGACGACGTCATTGATTACGTCGTTGAGGTCCAGTAGCGTTTTCTGAGGAGAATCCTTCTTGGCCAGCGTGCGGATATGATGAACAATTTTGCTCGCGCGCCGGCCTTCGCCAATCATGCGCGTGATGCAGGACTGCACCTCCGCCAGTTCCGGGCTCGGGTGCCCCAGCCATCGCAGACAGGCCTCGCCGTTTGTGACAATCGCGGCGAGCGGCTGGCTGACTTCGTGGGCGATCGATGCGCTCAGTTCTCCCAGTGTCGTCACGCGCGTAACACGCGCGAGTTCTGTCTGTGCCTCATGCAACTTTTGCGCTGCAAGCTTCGTCGCGGTCACATCCATTATTGCGCCCACAAACCGCCGCTTGCCGGGTTCATCGGTCAGCACATGGGCGACGACGTGGAGATGCTTGACGGAGCTGTCCGGCATCAGCAGACGATACTCACAATCAAATTGCTGTTCGCCGCTCGTCGCCTTATCGATCACTTGCCTGAAGAGGGCAACATCGTCGGGATGCACGCGTTCGAGCGTTAACTCGACCGTGGGGATGATGTCCGGGTCGTATCCAAAGATCCTGAAGCTTTGCTCGGACCAGAAAATCTCTCCGCTCGCTGGGTTCCAGCCGAAACTGCCGGTGAGGCTCAATTGCTGGGCTTCAGCCAGGTAGGCCGCCTGACTTCGGCGCAGCGCGTCTTCGGCGCGCTTGCGCAGCGTAATGTCATTGTTGGTTTCGAGAACCGAGACGGGGTGTCCGTTCGCACTGTGCTGCAATGACCAACGGCTAGCTACCACGACTTGCGAACCGTCCCGTTTGGCATGAACGAGTTCACCTTCCCAGCGCCCCGTCTTCAGCAACGTGTTCATGATGTCGTCAATAGAGACGGGAAAGCGGGTTTGCAGGAGGTGGTGGGAAGTCCTGCCGAGTGCCTCACCCTTTTCCCATCCATAAAGCTCCTCCGCGCCGCGATTCCAATAGGTGATCACGGCGTTCATGTCGCGAACGAAGAAAGAGTCGTGGGACAGATCGAGGAGGCGGGCCTGCTCGCGTGCTGCTTTCCCGAGCCAACGTACGCGTCTCACAAGTGTGGTGATGGCGAGTGACGTGGTTAGAAAAGCAATCAGCGCTGCAACATCGCGTAACTCAGCTACCCGAAAGTCGAAGATCGGCTGCGTAAAGAAAAAAGTAAGGCAGCCAACGGCGGTTATCGAGAAAACTGCAGAGGTAATGAAGCTGTCCATTAACGACAGCAACACAATGACAATCAGATAGACAAATCCCGTTGTGCCAAGGCGAGCCTGAAGGTGGAAGCAGACCCCGGTCGCAGTCGCCATGGCAAAGCCACCGGCTAACCAAAGCCAGGCCAGATAACGTAATCGGGCAATCTGGTCGACCGAGGTATCTGATCGAAACGGCCGACGCTTTGGAAGGCAACGGAGCCGCTCCGACTGCTCGACCAATTCCGCGAAGAAATTCATGGGGTATCGTGATGTCAACCGGGGTGAACTGATCTCTGTTGATAGCTTGAGCCGTTGTGCCCGTGGGTCGTAAGTCATCCGCCGATGGAACTGCCGCCACCCGAGGAGGTGACGGTAAGTCGTCCCGCTTTGTTTTCTGGTAGATCAATGCGAGGCCCGGCGTTCTGAGCGAAGCACAAACGTTTCGGCTAACTTTCGCTTTTCTGCTGCGCTTCGCTTCGGCATCACAACGATTCGTCAAATGTGAAGGAAGCCTGCCTTGCTTGCCCGATTCGCCGACTATGACCCTTGCAGCCACAAGTTTAGATGTGGCCTCGCCCGCCAGATTGACTGATCGTGCCATTCATGCGCGAAATATGGTCTGTAAGTGCCACAGCAGACCATTGCCGGCCTGGCAGGCTTCAGTGATGTACGCCTTTCCTCGGATCAAGTCGTCCCCGCGCCGGAACGCTCAGCGAAGGGCATCCATCACGGGTCGAGGATTCGCAAAGGTTCGCACCTTATGTTCGGATCACGACGCTGCTCAGGAAACCTGATTGACCGGGCGATCTCAGCGTCCTAATCTTTGCGTAATCACCATAAGAGGCAGAATATGTCGAGTGTCGCGCCACCTTCGATTGCGCGGTTGTCGACGCAAGATGTGCCGCAGGTGCAGCGGCTCGATTACTGGGCCGACGTTCTCGCCTCCGCCATCGTGCCGATGGCGATTGATTGCCAGTCGCCACATCAGTTCGAGGCGAACCTCTTGAGCGCCCCGCTCGGTATGATTACGGTAAACGCCATATCCGGATCAGCACACGCCGCCCTGACCACGCCACGGGAGATTGCACGGAGTCGGGGTCGTTCATTTCACCTCGTCATGAGCCGCAACCATCCGTGGACGACGACGCACCGCGGGCAGGCGCGACTTCTGCCCGGCGAGTTGGTACTTTTTGATTCGCAGCTTGAATTCGAGATGAATTGTCCAGATACGTACGACTTCCTGAATTTGACGCTCCCACCAGAATGGCTAGCCACGTGGGGCTCGAACGTAGAAGGGCTGACCGGTCGGAGAATTTCAGCAGACTCCGGATGGGGGCGAGTGCTGTCAAGCTATGTGAGCCAGCTCTCGCCGGAGTTTGCGCTTTGCGCGCCACTGGCCGAATCCGTGCTCGCCGATCAGGTCGGTGGGTTGCTTGCGCTTACGGCCCACGAGCTTTCAGGCCAATCGCTCAGGACATCACCTGTGGAGCGATCCCTGCTTGAACGGATTCACGAGTGCATCATGCAGCGTCGTACTGAGCCGCAGTTGACTGCAAGCGACATCGCGGCAGTGTTGAATGTGTCGCTTCGCACTTTGCACCGGGTTCTGGCAAGCAGCGGCGAGACGTTCGGTCAACTGTTGCTGAAAACCAGGACAGAAGCGGCCGTGCGTATGCTCCAGTCACGGGCATTTGATCACGTAACAACCGCTGAGATCGGCCGACGCGCCGGATTCTCGGATGCGTCGCATTTCGTCCGCGTGATTCGCCAGAGGACCGGCCGCACTCCCCGGCAGCTTCGGCAAGGCCGAAAAGTCAACGAAGGCGCAGGCTAGCGCACGCGGCTTCATCACCGCGTCAGGTTTGCGTAGTAAGAAGCGGCAGCGGCGATCTCATCCGGCGTCATATTGCGCGCAATGTTGCGCATCTGCTCCGAGATATCGTTATGCCGCTCGCCCGACGCGAACGCCTGCAGCTGCGCCTGCGTATAGGCCGCCGGCAAGCCGTCGAGCCAGGGGCTGCCCGCCTTGTTGTCGATCCCGCCATGGCACGTCGCGCACGCCGGAATATTGCGCAGCGGCGCGCCATGCAGGACGATCCCGGGGGCGCCCGCCGCATCGAGGCCCTGCGCCAGCCTCGGTCGCGGCAGCGACGCGTAGTAGGCGGCCAGATCGCGCATGTCCTGGTCGCTCAGGTTCGCCGCCATCGGCGCCATCACGGCGTTCGCACGTGCGCCGCTCTGGAAGTCCTGCAACTGCTTGTAGACCATGATCGCATACTGCCCCGCCAGATTCGGCGAGTTCGCCCCGCTCATGCCGCGCTCGCCGTGGCACATCGTGCAGCGCAGCGATAGAGTGGCGCCCCGTCCGATCGATAGCCGCGTCGCCCCCGCGAGCAATTGAGGCGTCACTTCCACCTTGCTCAACCGCACGTGCGGCGCCACCGGCGCCTCGTTGGCCAGCCAATGCTGCGGCACCCCCGCCGCGCTACAGATCGCATTCCAGAGACCCTGGAACTGCGCATCGCGCTGCACCGACGGCAGCCATACGAAGCCCACCGCCACGCCGAACACGAACACCGCGGCCGTGGCGATGACGCTCGTCTTCAACCAGCGATTGCTCCACGAGAACAGGCGTTCTTCGCTCATCGCCGGGCTCCAATCGGAATTACCGGGACGGTGTCGCCTCTTGCCATCAACTGCGCGATCGGATAGCCGTAGTTGAGCACCGTCAGCGCAACCATCAGCGTGAGCCACAGCGCGAAGCCGTTGAGCGCCACCGGCACCGTACGCGGCTCGTGCACCGCGGTACTGAAGCGGTATTCCTCGGGCTCGGCGGCTTCGCTGCGATGCCCTTGAATCAGAATCACGAAGAACACGATCGCCGAGAGCACGAGGATGAAGCCGCCGATCGCCGACATCACCACCCAGATCGCCTGCGCCGCGATCTCCGGGTCGGTGTAGTCGTAGTACGCCATGCGGCGCGGCATGCCCAGAATGCCGACCCAGTGCCACGGGAACGTCAGCACGATCATGCCGATGAACCACAGCCACAGCTGCAGGCGCATGAGCCTCCAGTTCGTCATCGCGCGGCCCGTGATCTGCGGCCACAAGTCGTAGGCGATCGCGAAGTACATGATGACGATCGCGCCAGCGTAGATCAGGTGGAAGTGCCCGGTAATCCACTGCGTGTTGTGGATCGTCAAGTCGAGCTGGTAGCTCATGTTGATGAGGCCACCCGCGCCGCCGAAGCCCAGCATCACAAACGAGAGCGCGAGCGCTAGCATCTGCGGGTTGTCCCACGGCAGCGCGCGAAGCCAGCCGAACGCGCCCTTGCCGCCGCGCAGGCGCGCGGCAATCTCCACCGATGCACAGATCGTGAACACCGTCAGAAGCGTGGGCACCGCCACCAGCGCCGTGAACACCGACTGCAGGAACTTGAAGCCCGAGCCCACTTGCGGATCGGCGAACAGGTGGTGAATGCCAATCGGCATCGCCACCACGAGAAACAGGATGAACGCAATGCGCCCCATCATATCGCTGTAGAGCCGCCCGCCGATCGCGCGCGGCACGATCGTGTAGAACGCGATATAGGCCGGCATCAGCCAGAAATAGACAATCGCGTGAAGCGTCCACGAGAAGAACACGCGCGCAAGGCCCGCATCGATCGTCGTCTTCCAGCCGAAGGCGACCGGCAGGATCTGGAAGATGATTTCGAGCGCCGCGCCCACGGCGGTCCACCCCCACAGATAAGCACCCGCCACGGTCGCGAACATCGGCAGCGGCACCGGCGTGCCGGGGTTGTCGCGCTTCCACGCCGCGAGGTTCACCGACATCAGCGCCACCCATATCCACGAGCCCACCACCACCAGCACCACGCCGAGGTAATAGAACACGCTGCCGATCATCGGCGGATAGAACGTGTAGAGCACCGAGGCCAGCCCGAGCGCGACCGTGATCGAGGCCATGACCGCGCCCGCCGCCACCAGCACGAACCCGAGCCACGCCCAGCGCACACCGATGAGCGTGCGCTTGAGAGAAAGCTCGGTGACCGCATAGCCGAAGCCCATCGCCACGAGCGTCGGGAACACGTAGCCCATGAAAGTGCCGTGCTCGGTCACAGAGCGGTAGTAGATTTCGGAGTCCTGCAGCCACGCGTGCAGCGGGCTGCGCACATACATCTGCCACGCGCCGAGCAAGAGCGCTGCGCCGAAGACGCCGAACGCCAGCCAGAAATGCGAGAGCACGAGTCGCTTGTTATTTAACACAGCTGAGTCTCCGCGAATTGGCGGCCATTTGCATGAACCTGGCCTTGTCGATGACCTTCACATGCGCCCACATCCCCTGGTGGCCCGTGCCGCAATATTCGTGGCACGGCATCAGGTGATCGCCCGGCTCCGGGAAGGTGGTGCTGAAAGTGGAGATATAGCCGGGCTCAACCATCGAGTTGATGTTGGTATGGGTGACGAGAAAGCCGTGCACGACGTCGGCGCTCGTCGCGCGAAAAGTAATCGGTGTTTCAGCGGGAACCAGCAGGCACTGCGGCGTGAACGAGTACTGCTGCGCGATGATGCGCACGGTGACTGAGCCGTCGGACTCGAGAGCGCTGCCGAGATTGCTCTCGATAAATTCGCCTGCGATGTTCAGCGTTTCAGGCCGGATCGTCTCGACGCGCGAGGGCGGCATCGCCGCCCAGTGCAGTCCGGTGAAGATCACCACTGCGACGGTGCTCGCGATGAGCAGCACCGCGAGTGCTGCCCAGCGGCGCTCGATGCGCGCGGCGACTTCAGCGGCGGTGTGCGGGTCGGGAACGGTAGGGTTCGACATGGCGCCATCTGGTTCGATGAGGGGTTCGCTTATTGGATGACGCCGCGCGGCAGGAACACCAGGAAGTAGAACGCGTACCACATGCCAATCACGATGGCCGTCGCGATGCCCGCCACCGCGATCGCGCCGCGCGGGCCGCTGCTGACGACCTGGTCGACGCGTTCTGCTTCGTCGCGGGAAGCGGCGCCGTCGTCGCCTGGAGGAAGGGGGGATTGGATCATCACTGCCTCAAAAGAGCGGTGCCGGGCGCAACTCGTTGACTTCCTTCACGGTCACGGGTGTGCCGTGATTGCCCCATGCCGTGCGGATGTAGGTCACCACGGCGGCCACTTCTTCGTCCGACAGGGTCTGGGCGAACGGCGGCATGCCGTACGGCATTGGATTCTTGCTGGTGCCCGGCGCATAGCCGCCGTTCAGGACCATGCGGATCGGATTGACCGACGAGCTCATCTGGATCGACTGGTTTTCGGCGAGCGGCGGGAAGTTCGGCAACTTGCCCTGCCCCTGCGCAGCGTGGCAGATCGCGCACTGGGCGTCGTAGATTTTCTTGCCGAGCGGCGTCAGACGATTCTCTTCCTCGGTCATCGCGGCGCCGGGCGGGTTCTGCTGCGCTTCGCCGGAGCGCGCCGGCAACGCCTTGAGGTAGACCGCAACCGCGCGCACGTCGTCTTCGGAAAGGTACTGGAAGCTGTCATAGACGACTTCGGCCATCGGCCCGTACACCGCACCGCGCCGCGACACACCCGAGTGCAGCAGGTCGACGATGTCGTCGATGCTCCAGTCGCCAAGGCCGGCTTCCTTGTTCGAGGTCAGCGACGGCGCATACCAGTTCTGCATGGGAATCAGGCCGCCTTCGAACTGCTTCGAGGGGGAGTTGCCGCCCAGCGCGTTGATCGCCGTATGGCACATTGTGCAGTGGCCAAGCCCTTCGACAAGATAGGCGCCACGATTCCATTCGACCGACTGCGTCGGGTCCGGCTGATACTCGCCCTCGTGCATATACAGCGCGCGCCAGCCGCGCAGCAACTGGCGCTGGTTGAACGGGAAGCGCAGTTCGTGCGGACGGTTCGGCTGATGGATCGGCGGCACCGATTGCAGATACGCGTAGATTGCATCCGAGTCGGCCCGCGTGATCTTCGTATAGGACGCGAACGGCATGGCCGGATACAGCAGCGAGCCGTCGCGCGACTTGCCGGTATGCATCATCCGGTAAAACTCGTCGGCACTCCACTTGCCGATGCCGTCGACCTTGTCCGACGAGATATTGGGCGTATAGAGCGCGCCGAACGGCGTGTCCATCGGCCGGCCACCGCCGAACAGCTTGCCAGCGGGCTGGGTGTGGCAGGCGATGCAATCGCCGGCGCGGGCCAGATATTCGCCGCGCGCGACGATGTCCGCGCGGCTGTCTACCGGCGTGCCGGCCTGCGCGACGGAAACGCCCAACAGCGCTGCGGCGCAAAGCAGCAATCCGGCAAGTGCGGTGACGGCGGTGGGCTTTCGGAAACTGGGCACTTCGCAGCCTCGGCTAGTGAGAAACGCTGCCGCAAGCAAGCGGCATCTTCAAGGTGCCCGCAGCGGCGGGCTGCGGATCGGCAGGCGCGGGCTGCGCGGCGAGCCACGCCGCGATCGCAGTGATGTCGCTGTCGCTCAAATGCGTCGCAATCGTGTGCATGCAGTCCGGCGCCACGGTGCGGCGCGTGCCATAGCGGAACGCGCCCAGTTGCGCGCTGATGTAGTCGGCGTGCAACCCCAGCAGCCCTGGAATCGCCGGCTCCATGCCGGTCAGCGCCGCGCCGTGACAGCTGGCGCAGGCGGACACGCCGCGCGCGCGGTCGCCGTCGCTCACGAGCGACTTGCCGAGCGCGAGCGTCTGCGCGCCGACGCTCGCGGTGGCAGGCACGGGATAAGGCGGACGCTCGGCGGCGAAGTAGTCCGCGATCTGGCGCAGATAGGCGTCGGGCAAATAGGCCAGCAGATAATTCATCGGCGGGTACTTGCGGCGGCCATCACGAAACGCCAGCAACTGGTTGTACAGATAGCCGGCCGGCTTACCGGCAAGGCGCGGGAAATAGTCATTGTCGGTGCCTTCACCGTGCGCGCCGTGACAGGCCGCGCAGCCCATGACGCGAGCCTGCAGGGTGTCGGGCGCCGCCTCGGCGTTGGGGCTCGAGACGTGCGTCGGTTCAGCGGACATCGCGCACACCGAATACAGCGCGACGATGGACAATGCGATGCGATTCGTCACCAGTTTCCTCGTACGGATTGCCTTGGCTGAAGCGAAGTTGACCTTCGCCGTGTTTGCCTGACCGCCTTTCTTCTAGCGCCGCCCCACCACCCTCGTGCGTCTGCGCGCTGCCACAAAATCAACTTAGGTTTTCAAGAAAACAAAGCCCGTTCTACGAACGGTTGGCATACACCTGCATAGCTACGGCAAACTCATACTTGTCCCGAGTGACCCGACAGTCTAAAACCGACGACCCAGCACTCTTCATACGCGACAAGCGCTACGGCAACGAGCACGAAGTACTCCATTTCCAGCGCCCCACTTGCGAGCATCGCACCGCCTACGGCTGGCCCAGCGCGACATTGAGCCAATGCGCCATGGCAGCGGCGCCAACCGGCTTCTCGAGCAAAACCAGTGCGCCGTTCGCCTGGATTTCCGCCTGCAGCGAAGCGGTCGGAAACGCAGTGATGAAAATGATCGGCGGCGCAGCTCCTAGTCCGAGAAGGTGAGTGTGCATGGCAACCCCCGACATGCCGGGCATCCGCACATCTGAAATCAGGCATGACGTGTCGCCGACGTGGCCAGACCGCAGGAATTCCTCCGCCGACGCAAAGGTGCGCACACTCCAGCCCAGGGAACGCACGAGGCTAGAAGTCGCCAGACGAACCGCCTCATCGTCATCGACTATCGTAACTATCTGGGAGGTATCCAAACGGAGGACCCCGGTCTTTCGGGAAATGGGACACAAAAGCGCGATCAATTACGAGCACGTCCATTACAGCAAGCGTAGTTCGGAGCAAACCAAACGAGAATCATACGAACGTATAGCGCATCGAACATGTGACGGCTACCCGAAAAGACGGGCACGCTCACTGATCGACAGGTATGGTCGATTCATACTTTCGTGTGGGTGCTCGAACCGGTCACCTAAACACTACGCAACAATCGGGCACCGGATCTCATCGTCATGTCATTCGCTATTGAATGCAGACTCGGCTCAGATCGACGGTCCTTCGATAGATGTTCTTGTTCAGCCATGGCACGAACGTGTACTCGTCGTATGCGTTGCTGCCGATAAAAATCCAGTTATGCAGAGCGTTCAACATGACGGCATCCTCGAATCAACCCATCCCAGTGTGACTAACTGCGCACGCGCTAACTACGTCGCGACATGCACCACTAAAAACGGCGTTCAAATACTTCCTCGGTGTGCGGTTTTTCCGATGGCGTTGCGCGAAGGTATTCCGCGCAAGCGCAAACAACAATCGCGGTTTTTCCTACGCATTCGACCAATGAGATGAACACGATCAAAGTTGACTCTTTGAACTCCAATGGCAACATCGGTGCGATGGCTATCACGCTCGTGCCGCAGAGGAACGAAGATTGCCCGGGCGAAGCGGACATCCACGACAGCCGCAAAACCTTCCCCGATAACGATCAGTCTTGCCACAACGGCAGCAGGCAGCGTGGCATCATTGTTTCCCATGCCGAACTCCGATGGCACTTCGATCAACGAATACCAGCAGACAAAAATAATCAGGGGCGTGGCGGTCGTTTCCGAAGCCAATCGCGGCATGTCCGAGGCGAACGGACTCGATACGCGCTTTGAAGAAAAGTGGTCGCCATTGAGGTTGGCCCACTCACACCCTATGTCTTGCTCGATCATCAGTCGCCTCCTTCTGAAGTCGTTTGACCTTCCCGAAAGACGGTTCATGGAAATTGAACCGAGCAACCGTACCGGCCATGCAATCATGGTTAGGCAAACAGGACCGGCAAAGCTATTCTACGAACGGTTGAGATAGTCCCCGCATAGGCGTTGGGAACTCATACGTGGGTATATCCCATGGGCTACGAGAGGCAGTGGATGGCAGCCGATGCCCGCAGTCGGAATAAGGACTCGCGCGACGTTCAAAGGAGGAATGGACGGGCGATGCCAATTCTCGATAAACATGACGAAACGGTATGCCGCATCATGAACATATGATGCATTTCCTCGGAATACGCCGGAAACAAAAAACCCGCCATGCTTACGCTATAGCGGGTTTCAAGGTTTCTTCGGAACTACAGGGACCACTAGATGGTGCCGGGGACCGGACTTGAACCGGCAAGCCCGAAGGCGGCGGATTTTAAGTCCGCTATGTTTACCAATTTCATCACCCCGGCAGAGGTGGCAATCGCGCGTGGTCGCGAATTCTACCATCGCCTCGCAGCAGCCCCAAAAAAGCGCCCGACACCCGCATTCATCCCAAAGTCACAAACGTTGCCGATAATCCGCTCACGAAAACGATTACAGCGGGCCGAAAACCGATGACGCCGACGATCAAGGATGTCGCCGCCCACGCGGGCTTTTCCATCGCCACGGTATCGCGCGCGATCAACGCGCCGCACACCGTGAACCCCGTCACGCTCGACAAGGTACGTCAGTCGATCGACGCGCTGAACTTCCGCCCGAGCCCGCTCGGCCGGCAATTGCGCGGCGAGCGCACGCGCCTCGTCGGTGTCGTTCTGCCGACGCTCGCGAACCCGGTGTTCGCCGAATGCCTGCAAGGCATCGACGATCTCGCGTCCGCGCAAGGCTATCGGCTGATGCTGATGACCACGCAGTACGACGTGGACCGTGAACGTCACGCAATCGAAACGCTGCGCGAGCATCGCGTCGAAGGACTGATCCTGACCGTCGCCGATGCCGACACCCATCCGCTGCTCGACGAACTCGACCGCGACGGCCTGCTATACGTTCTGATGCACAACGACACGGTGCGCCGCCCGTCGGTGTCGGTCGACAATCGCCTCGCCGCCTACGACGGCGTGCGCCGGCTCATCGCGCACGGCCATCGCCGCATCCTGATGCTGGCCGGCTCGTTCGCGGCCTCGGATCGCGCGCGTCAGCGTCATCTCGGCTACACGCAGGCGATGCAGCAGGCCGGCCTCACGGCCGCGCCCGCGCTCGAAGTCGATTTCAACGCCGACGAACTCGCGCCGTCCGTGCTCGCGCACCTGACGCACGGCGCAAACCGTCCGACCGCCCTCTTCTGCAGCAACGATCTGCTCGCGATGGTCGTGATGCGCGGCCTGCGCCGCGCGCGTCTGAGGATTCCGCAGGACATGTCGATTCTCGGCTTCGACGGCCTCGCAATGGGCGAACTGCTGTCGCCGGCGCTCGCGAGCATCTGCGCGCCGAATCGCGAAATCGGCTGCGCGGCGTGGCAGCGCCTGCTCGCACGCATCGGCGGCGCGCGCGACGAGCGCGCGTTCTGCGCAACCTCGCGCGCGTTGACGCTGCCGCATAGCTTGCGCAAAGGCGCGACGATCGCGGCGCTCGGGTCGCACGCGAATCTCGACGGAGCGTCGCCGACCCACGTCCCGAGCGCTGCGGCCGCCATCGAAAAGCCGCTCGCATAAGAAGCCCAATGAAGGCACGCGCATACGCGCGCCCTAGCTGTTATCCCCAACCCGCGCAACCCATCCGACACAGGGAGACCCGCAGTGCCCCGCTCAACCTCACGCTTCGCATCCTCGCTCATACCGCTGTGGCAAAAACTCGCGCGCGCCGCCGCGACCGCACTGCCGGCGAGCCTGCTCGTCGCCGGCGCGGCGCTCGTCGCGCTCGCGCCGCAAGCCGCGCGCGCCGACGAAACCGCGATCTGCTACAACTGCCCGCCCGAATGGGCCGACTGGGCGAGCCAGATCAAGGCGATCCAGCAAAAGACCGGCATTCGCGTGCCGTTCGACAACAAGAACTCGGGCCAATCGATCGCACAGTTGATGGCCGAGCAGAAAAGTCCGGTCGCCGACGTCGTGTATCTCGGCGTATCGTCGGCGTTCCAGGCCAAGGACAAGGGGCTGATTCAGCCGTACAAGCCCGCGCACTGGGACGACATTCCCGCCGGCCTGAAAGACCCGCAAGGCTACTGGTTCACGATCCACTCGGGCACGCTCGGCTTCTTCGTCAACAAGGACGCGCTCGAAGGCAAGCCGGTGCCGCGCTCGTGGGCCGATCTGCTGAAGCCCGAATACAAAGGCATGATCGGTTATCTCGATCCGTCGAGCGCATTCGTCGGCTATGCGGGCGCGGTCGCGGTGAACCAGGCGCTCGGCGGCACGCTCGACAACTTCGAGCCGGGCCTCGACTGGTTCAGGAAGCTCAAGGCCAACGCGCCGATCGTGCCGAAGCAGACCGCGTACGCGCGCGTGCTGTCCGGCGAAATTCCGATCCTGCTCGACTACGACTTCGACGCGTACCGCGCGAAGTATAAGGATCACGCGAACGTCGAGTTCGTGATTCCGCAGGAAGGCACGATCTCGGTGCCGTACGTGATGAGCCTCGTGAAAGGCGCGCCGCACGAAGCGAACGGCAAGAAGGTGCTCGATTTCGTACTGTCCGACGAAGGCCAGAAGCTGTGGGCGCAGGCGTATCTGCGGCCGGTGCGCGCGAGCGCGATGAGCGCCGAGACGGCTGCGCAGTTCCTGCCCGCGAGCGAATACGCGCGCGCAAAGCCGGTCGACTTCGCGAAGATGGCCGACAAGCAGTCGAGCTTCGGCGAGCGCTATCTCCAGGTGATGCATTGAACGAAGTCACGTTCCCGCTGCGCTGGCGCATCGCCTTGCTCGCGCCCGCGCTAGCGGTCTTCATCGCGTTCTGGCTGCTGCCGATGGTCGCGCTCGCGCAGCTCTCCGGCGGCGGCCATGCGTTCGCGACCTATCGCGCAATGCTGACGAATGCGCGTTACATGTCGAGCCTTGGCGCGACCGTCGTGCTGGCGGCGGCGGTCACGGCGGCCACGCTGGTGCTGTCGGTGATCGCGGGGCTGCTGCTCGCGCGTCGAGAGTTCGCCGGCAAGCGCACGCTGCTCGCGCTGCTGACGTTTCCGCTCGCGTTTCCGGGTGTCGTCGTGGGCTTCATGGTCATCATGCTGGCGGGACGTCAAGGGTTGATCGGCGCGCTGTCGCTGAAACTCGCGGGCGATCGCTGGGTGTTCGCGTATTCGATGAGCGGCCTGTTTCTGGGCTATCTGTACTTCTCGATTCCGCGCGTGATCGTCACCGTGATGGCTTCGGCGACCAAGCTCGATGCATCGCTCGAAGAGGCCGCGCGCTCGCTCGGCGCATCGCCGTGGCGCATCATGCGCGACATCGTGTTGCCGGCGCTGTCGCCCGGACTGATCGCGGCGGGCGCCGTGTGCTTCGCGACCGCGATGGGCGCGTTCGGCACGGCGTTCACGCTCGCCACCGACATCGACGTGCTGCCGATGACCATCTATACCGCGTTCACGCTGAACGCGAACATGGTGACGGCCGCGGGCCTGTCGATCGTGCTGGGCATCGTCACGTGGGCAGTGCTGGCGATCGCGCGCAGCGCGAGCGGTTCGGGCGTGGCGGCGAGCGCGTGAACGGCGCGTCGCCGGAGCCGCGCGTTCGCGAACGCAACGACTACCTACCTATGAACTCAATCACCGCCCCTTCGCCGTCTTCGCAACCGGCAGCGGGACCGCGCGCGCGACGCGCGTGGCCTGCCACGCGAACATGGCTCGCCGCGGGTCAATGGTTCGTCACACTACTGCTGTGCGCGTTCCTGATCGTGCCGGTCGTCATGTCGATCGTCGCGGGGCTGACGGTCAACTACTTCAAGGGCGTGTCGAGCGGACTCACGCTGCGCTGGCTCGTCGAAGTGTGGACCCAATATCACGACTCGGTGTGGCTATCGCTCGAAGTCGCCGCGGCGACGCTCGTCGTCACGCTGCTGACCGGCGTGCCCGCGGGCTATGTGCTCGCGCGCAGCAAGACGCGCTTCGCACGCATCGTCGAAGAGTTTCTGGTGCTGCCGATCGCGCTGCCCGGCCTCGCATCGGCACTCGCGCTGCTGGTGATCTACGGCGGCTTCACGGCGTTTCGGATGAGCGCGGCGTTCATCGTCGTCGGGCATGTGGTGTTCACGCTGCCGTTCATGGTGCGCGCGGTCGCGGCGGTCTGCGCGAGCAGCGATCTGCGCACGCTCGAAGAAGGCGCGGCGAGCCTCGGCGCGAGCTTCTTCACGCGCTTCGTCACGATCGTGCTGCCGAACGCGCGGCCAGGCATCGTCGCGGGCGCGCTCGCGGTGCTCACGCTGTCGATCGGCGAATTCAACCTCACGTGGATGCTGCACACGCCCGACACGAAGACGCTGCCGGTCGGCCTCGCCGACACCTACGCGTCGATGCGCATCGAGATCGGCAGCGCGTACACGATCCTGTTCTTCATCATGACGATGCCGCTGCTCGTCGCGATGCAATGGCTCGGCGTCGATGCGACCGGCCAGCGCAGCGCGTCGAAGAAGCGCGGCGCCGCCTCTTCCGCGAAGCCCATCGACACACCATGAAACTGACCTCGGTTCCCATCACGCTCACGCAGTGCGCCAAAACGTTTCGCGGCACGCGCGTGCTCGAACCGCTCGACCTGACGATCGGCGCGGGCGAAACCCTCGTGCTGCTCGGACCGTCGGGCTGCGGCAAGACGACGACGCTGCGCCTGATCGCGGGCCTCGAAACACCTGACGCGGGCGGCCGCATCGCATTCGGCGACGACGACGTGACCACGCTGCCGATCGAAAAACGCGCGGTCGGCATGGTGTTCCAGAGCTACGCGCTGTTTCCGAACCTGACCGTGCGCGGCAACATCGGCTACGGTCTGAAGATCAAACGCGTGCCGGCCGCAGTCGCGCGACAACGCGTCGACGAACTGCTCGGCATGATGCGGCTCATCGCGCACGCCGACAAACCGATCGATCAACTGTCGGGCGGCCAGCGTCAACGTGTGGCGCTCGCGCGCGCACTCGCGGTGCAGCCGCGCGTGCTGCTGCTCGACGAACCGCTGACCGCGCTCGACGCGCGTCTGCGCGACGCATTGCGCGGCGAGATGAACGCGCTGTTGCGCGAACTCGGCATCACGACCGTCTACGTGACGCACGATCAGGCCGAAGCGATGGAGCTCGGCGATCGCATCGTCGTGATGAGCGCGGGACGCATCGAGCAGATCGGTTCGCCGCGCGACATCTACTATCGTCCGGCCAATCGCACGGTCGCGCAGTTCGTCGGCACGATCAACCGTGTCGCGGGCGAGCCGCGCGACGGCATGCTGGCGACGAGCGGCGGCGCCGTGCCGTTGCCCGCGCATGCGTCGAACGCACGCGGCGCGCACGAAATCTTCTTTCGCCCCGAGGATGCCCGGCTCACCGACCCCGCGCTCGCGCAGCTGCGCGGCCAGATCGAAAGCACCGCGTTCCTCGGCGAACGCACGCGTCTGACGATTGGCGGTGCCGCGCCCGAGCCGCTCTTCGTCGACGTCGCGGGCCGCATCGAGCTTGCGCGCGGCACGCCGGTCGGCATCTCGATCGAGCCGGACGCACTGATTGCGCTATCGTAGGTAAAAACAGCGCCGCATCCTGGCGCCCGACACGAAGCAACCCGAAGGACCTCTGTCATGCTGCTGGCTCAAATTAGCGACCTGCATATCAAGCAACCCGGCGCACTCGCGTATCGCCGCGTCGATACCGCCCCCTACCTCGCGCGCTGCGTCGACGCGCTCAACGCGCTCACACCGCGCCCCGACGCGGTGCTGATCACCGGCGACCTCGTCGATCAGGGCGACCCCCAGCAGTACGCGCGCCTGAAAACACTGCTCGCGCCGCTCGCGATCCCCTACTTCCTGATGGTCGGCAATCACGACGAACGCAACGCGCTGCGCGCGGCGTTTCCCGAGCGCGAGGAATTGCTGAGCGGCGGCGAGTTCGTGCAGTACGCGCTCGACGTCGGCCCGCTGCGCGTGATCGCGCTCGATTCGCTGGTGCCCGGTTCGAGCGCCGGCATGCTGTGCGACACGCGGCTCGCGTGGCTCGAGCGGCAGCTCGATGCGGCGCGCGGCAAGCCGGTCGTGGTCGCGCTGCATCACCCGCCGTTCGCGTGCGGCATCGGGCACATGGACGAGATCCGGCTCGACCGGGCGGCGTCGCACAAGCTCGCGGCGTTGATCGCTCAGCATCCCAACGTCGAGCGCGTGCTCTGCGGGCACGTGCATCGGTCGATGTTCGTGCGCTTCGGCGGCACGATCGCGAGCGCGATTCCAGCGCCCGCGCACCAGGTGGCGCTCGATTTTCGCGAGGACGGACCGTCGGCGTTCGTGATGGAGCCGCCCGCGTATGCGCTCCATTACTACGATCCGGCGACGGGCATCGTCACGCATCATGCGTATGTCGACGCGGCCGACGGCCCGTATCCGTTCTACGACGCTGGCGCGTTGATCGACTGAACCGCCGGACACACTTCGCAACCGCCTGATACCGGATGCGCGGGCGAGCCTCGCGCGGCCGTCAGCACGAACCCCGCCGCTCCGGTATGATCGGCACGCTTGAGGACCGCGCATGGGCCGGTCCGTCGATCCGCCCCTGTCATGTCCACTTCCGACGCTTCCACTTCCGCTTCCTCCGCCCGGTCGCTGCGCGGCGTGTTGCTGCTGCTCGCGACGATCGCCGGTGTCTCGGTCGCAAACATCTATTTCAACCAGCCGCTGCTCGATAACTTCCGCCAGTCGTTTCCGGGCAGCGCGTCATGGGTCGGCGCGGTGCCGGCCGTCACGCAGCTCGGCTACGCCGCCGGCATGCTGTTGCTCGCGCCGCTCGGCGATCGCTTCGACCGGCGTCTGCTGATCCTGCTGCAGATCGCCGGCATGTGCGTCGCGCTCGTCATTGCGGCGTCGGCACCGACGCTCGCGGTGCTGATCGTCACGAGTCTCGCGATCGGCGTGCTCGCGACGATCGCGCAACAGGCGGTGCCGTTCGCGGCCGAACTCGCGCCGCCGTCCGAGCGCGGCCACGCGGTCGGCACCGTGATGAGCGGCCTGCTGCTCGGCATCCTGCTCGCCCGGACCGCGGCGGGCATCGTCGCCGAATACTTCGGCTGGCGCGCGGTGTTTGGCGCATCCGTCGTCGCGCTGCTCGCACTCGCGGTCGTCATCATTTTGCGTTTGCCGAAGAGTCAGCCGACCTCGACGTTGCCGTACGGCAAGCTGCTCGTGTCGATGTGGCACCTGGTCACCGAGCATCGCGCGCTGCGCGAGGCGTCGCTGACCGGTGCGGCGTTGTTCGGCGCGTTCAGCATTTTCTGGTCGGTGCTCGCGCTGCTGCTCGCGGGCGCGCCGTTTCATCTCGGGCCGCAGGCGGCAGGGCTGTTCGGTATCGTCGGCGCGGCCGGCGCGCTGGCCGCGCCGCTCGCCGGCAAGTTCGCCGACCGGCGTGGACCGCGCGCGATCATCACCGTGTCGCTCGTGCTGGTCGTGATCGCGTTCGTGATCTTCGGTGCGTCGGCGAAGAGCATCGCGGGACTCGTGGTCGGCGTGATCATTCTCGACATCGGCGTGCAGGCCGCGCAGATTTCGAATCAGTCGCGCATCTACGCCTTGAAGCCCGATGCGCGCAGCCGCGTGAATACCGTGTACATGGTCGCGTATTTCATCGGCGGGGCGCTGGGCTCGGGTGTCGGCGCGATCGTGTGGCCGGTGTTCGGGTGGGTCGGCGTGACGATCGCGGGGATCGCGTTTGCCGGGCTCGGCGCGTGGAATCATTTGCGGTTGCCGGCGCGGGCTGGGCATTGATATCAGCCGGAGGATCGTCTGTAATGAATGACACGTGGCTCGATCTCGCTCGGTTCATCCGCGAAATGCGCACTCCCGCCGGGCTGCCTCTCGACGACAAGCTGACCCGTGACATGGATCTGTATCACGATCTGGATTGGGAGCCGGCGAAAATCGTCGAGGTGATGCAGGCATGGGCTGACCGCTTCCACGTGGACCTGCGCGATTTCGACGTCGCTTACCACGTTCCATCCGCCAACATGCGAAAGCGCGACATCTTTGTGGCCGCGTTGAAGTCCCCGTTCAGTTCCAGCGCGCGAGAATTGCTCGGCGGACGTTCGCTTACCCTTGGGATGCTCGAAGAAGCGATGAAGCGCGGAGTGTGGAAACAGGACTAGAAACGCCAACTACGGTCGAGTCGTTACACCCCGCCACCCCTCCCCAACGCATACTCATGCAGCGCATCGAGCACGCGATCGAACTCGAACGATTTGTCGTAAAAGTGCCGCACGCCATACTGCTCGCAGCGCTCGCGGTACGCGGGCAACGCGTGATTGGTCAGCACCGCCGCGAACATCGAATCGATCAGCCCCTCGCGCTGCAGATACGCGAGCACCGGCACGCCCGAGCCCTGCTTCAGCTGCAAATCGACGATCACCGCGTCGAACGCTTCGTCGCCGAGCAGCGCGATCGCCTGATCGGCGGAATCGGCATAAGCGGCCACGCGCAGCAGGCCCGACGCATCGATCGCCTCCACGAGGCTGCGGCGGATCAGCGGCGAATCCTCGATCAGCAGCACGCGCAACGGCGCGCGGCTGGCTGACTCGGTAGCGGGGTTCGGTTCGCTGTTCATCGGGATATCTCGATCGTCCGTCATTCGATCAGGCCATTCTTGATCGCGTAATACGTGAGGTCCGCGTTGTTCGCGAGACGCATCTTCTCGAGCACCCGCGCGCGATACGTGCTCACCGTTTTGACCGACAGATGCAGCTCTTCGGCAATCTCGGTCGGCAACTGGCCGGCCGCGAGCTTGCAGAAGATCTGGAATTCGCGCTCCGACAGCGCTTCATGCGGACGCCCCGCGGCAGGCTTGTCGAGATTGTCGGCAAGCGCGTCGGCGACCGCCTCCGACAGATAGCGATGCCCGCGCGCGACCGAGCGGATCGCGCGCACGATTTCTTCCGGCTCGCAGTCTTTGTTCAGATAGCCGTTCGCGCCTGCGCGCAGCAGATTGATCGCGTACTGGCTCTCGGGATAGCCCGATAGAATCAGCACGCCCTGCTCGGGACGCACCTGCTTGATCACACGCAACGTATCGATGCCGTTCTTGTCCGGCATCGCGATGTCGAGCAGCACGACGTCGAATGCCTGCTCGCGCACGAGGCAGATCGCTTCCTCGCCGGTGGCGGCCTCGGCGGCGACGCACATGTCCGGCTCGTCGGCGACGAACTGTCTGAAACCACCTCGAACGATCGCATGATCGTCAGCTATCAGCACTCGAATCATCGGTTGGGTTCCGTGCAAAGGGAGTCGCTCCGATGCGGACATGGTAATGATCCGGGGCCACGGCCGGACGCGGAATGCGAGGGCGGCTTCGCACCGCAACTGCCGGCATTCCCGACTTCGCCCGCCACCCGGTCCTTCGACGCATCCCTGTCGCCTGCTGCGCTACTCGCGCCCCGCGAGCAGATCCGCCATATCGTCGGCATGCTCTTCTTCGACCGCCAGAATCTCCTCGAACAGCCGGCGCGTGGTCACATCCTTCTCGCCGAGATACCGCACGATCTCGCGGTACGTGTCGATCGCGATGCGCTCCGCGATCAGGTTCTCGCGAATCATGTCGGTCAGATCGGTGCCTTCCTTGTATTCCGAATGCGCGCGTGCCTTGATGCCGTCCGGCGCGAAATCCGGTTCGCCGCCAAGCTGCACGATGCGCTCGGCGATGCGATCGGCGTGCTCCTGCTCCTCGGTTGCGTGCTCGGCAAATTCCCTCGCGACTGCTTCGGAATTGATGCCCTTCGCCATGAAGTAATGGCGCTTGTAGCGCAGCGTGCAGACGATCTCGGTGGCGAGCGCGTCGTTGAGCAGCTTGAGCACCGTCTCGCGATTCGCGCCATAGCTCTGCGTGACCGGACCATCCGACATATGCTTGCGCGCGTCCTCGCGGATCTTCATGATGTCCATCACGAACGTGTCGCCAGATTGCTTCGTCATCGAACTTCTCCTTTATCCGGTATTGGCTGAATCGCGCATCAGCACGAATCGCGCCTGATGCGCCCAGGGTGGAATGACGGCGCGCTTCGAACGCGGGCGCCTCAATCGGGGATTCAAACGCCGCGCGCTCACGCGCCTTGTTGACTACCTGTTCCTACGTTGCGTACTTCGCTGCCTACCTCATGTTGCGTTCATCCGGCTCGCGCGGCTAGGTTCGAAACACGCCGAGCAGCAACGTGACCACGAACACGACGAGAAAGATGTAGAACAGGATCTTCGCGATTTCGGCCGCGCCGGCCGCGATGCCGGTAAAGCCGAATACGGCTGCGATGATCGCAATCACGAAGAAGACGATGGCATAGTGAAGCATGGCATTTCTCCCTTTTGTTGGCCTTCCAATCGACTACCAGCAAATCGCTCGCCTGCTGTGAGGGCGCGGCTTGCCGCCACCGCGATGGCCGCGCTAATCGATCATTTTCTTCGTCACGACGAAGCCCAGCACGAGGAACACCACGCACAGCACGACAAAGACGAAGAACAGGAACTTCGCGATCGCCGCCGCGCCGGCCGCGATGCCGGTGAAGCCGAGAAGACCGGCGATCACCGCGACGACCGCGAAGAACAGTGCCCACTTCAACATGATGGCTTCCTCCCGAAACATTGCATGAACGATCGGGTCCATGCTATCGATGCGCGGCGCCGCGCGCATTCCGACGCTCGCCGTTTTTCGTGTGAGAATCCGCTTACATTGGATTACGACGACATTACGCGCGCGGCTTCGCGCGATGCCGGTGTCGATGCCGCTGTCGATGCCCTCTTTCTGGAGCCGAAAGTGTCGAATCTGCAGAACCCGCCGGAACAACCTGGCGCGCGCGCCACGGCGCGGCTCGCCGAGTGGATGCGCAATCGCAGCTGGGCGATCGCGATGACGGTGGCGATCGTGATCACGGTGGGAGGCCTCGTGATTCTGGAGACCGCGCGTCAGCGCATCACCGCCGAGTATGAGACCGCGCTTGAAGCGCGCGACGTCACCGTGCGACTGAGCACACTCGCGAGCGAGCTGTCGCGCCTCACCGCGCAACAAAACCAGTTTCTTCTGACGAAGGACGACGCATCCGCCCACGCGTTCTGCGCGAGCGCCGCGCGCATCCGCGACACCACCCAGCAGTTGGACCACTTCTATCGCGGCGGCCGCGCGGACAGCGCGGAACTCGCGAGCTTCACGCAGATTCTCGCGCTGATCGACGCGCGCATCGGCGCGGGCGCCGCCGCGATGCAGCACGCCGCGCCGCATCCGCTCGATCTCGGCGCATGCGGGAGCGCGAGCGACGTCAACCCGGCGGACGCGTCGTTGATCGACAGTACGCTCGCGCTGCTGCGCGACAACGAGGAGCGCCGCGCTCAGCACGCGCTGGCCGCGAGCCGCGCCGACCAGCGGCTCTCGACGCTGTGCGCGGCGGGTCTGTCGGCGCTGAACATCGTGCTGTTCATCCTGCTGTTTCGCAATCTCGGCATCCAGATCGACCGGCAGGCGCGCGCGCAGCGTCAGTTGATCACGCAGCAGGAGGAACTCGACCAGCTCGTCAACGAGCGCACGCGGCAGCTCGAAGCGCTCGGCTGGCATCTGCAGGCGGTCAGCGAAAACGAAAAGACCCAGCTCGCGCGCGAGTTGCACGACGAGCTCGGCGCGATTCTGACCGCATGCCGGATGGACGTCGCATGGGCGCGCCGCAAGCTGAAGGACAGCGAGCCGGACATCGCCGACAAGCTGCAGCGCGCGCTCGCCAATCTCGACCAGGGCATCGCGTTGAAGCGGCGCATCATCGAGGACATGCGGCCGACCGTGCTGGCCAATTTCGGGCTCGTTACCGCGCTGCGCACGCTCGCCGACGAAGCCGCGCAGCGCAACAACTGGACGCTCGAGCTGCACCTGCCCGCCGACGATATCCAGCTCGACGAGCAGACCGAAATCGCGCTGTTTCGGGTCGCGCAGGAATCGCTGACGAACGCCGCCAAGTACGCGCGGGCCTCGAAGGTCGGAATCGCATTGCGGGTCGGCGACGGCGAGGTCGCGCTGCATATCGCGGACAACGGCGTCGGCATCATGCCGGCCGACCTGAAGCGCACACATACGCACGGCCTGCTCGGCATGCGTCAGCGCGTGGCCGCGCATGGCGGGCGCTTCGAGATCCGCCGTGGCGCGCAAAACGGCACCGACATCGACGTCGTGATGCCGAGCGCGAGCGCCGCGACGCCTTCGGTCGATCAGCCGCCGACGTCGCCGGCCACGCCGCCCACTTCGTCGCAAAGCCCCGTCTGACAGATGCTCGCCGCAGCGCCCCCAAGCCGTTGTAGGAGTGCGCCGACGCAAACAGCGGAGCACGCCTACGACAAAATCGCGGCACGGCCGACAGCGCCGCCCCCCGCCCTTTTTTTACCATGCAATCAGACCGGTTCGAAACCGGATCGAGACCTGATCGACTGGCATGGCCCCGGTCGGACGACATCAACCGATGCATTCTCGACAAGGAGAAGTTTCATGACTCGACTGATCGCTTTGCTTGTGCTCGCAGGAACTGCCATGCTTGTCACCGGCTGCAACACGATGGCGGGCGCCGGCGAAGATATTTCGAAGGGCGGCCACGCCATCACGAACGAGGCGGAAAAGGCGAAATAAGCCGGCACATGGCAGCAGGATTTGCAAAGCCCGTCGCGGGATGCCGCTGCGGGCTTTTTTTTCGTGAATGATTGCGTGCTGGCTGGCACTCGACGCGACGCGTTGGTGCGCGAGCGCGGCGGCCTGAAGCCGCCTGTCGCCGCGCAACCGGTGCGGCAGATCTGGCTATTGCAGCGCACGGCCGGCAAGCTCGGCGCGGGCCTCGGCAAGACGTCGGGCTGGGTGCATCGCGCGACGCTCGCGCGCAACGGGGTGCAAATGCTCGGCGGCGTCGAGTATCGGGAGATCAGCGCGCGCGGTCTCAGAATCGCGCGTGACGGTGCCGACGCATGGCTCGACGTCCATACGATCGTCGTGTGCGCGGGGCAGGAGTCGTTGCGCGAGCTGTTGCCGTCGACGGTCGATCGCAACCACGGCAGCGGCGGCCCGCGTTTTCATGTGATCGGCGGCGCGAAGCTCGCGACCGGGCTCGATGCGAAGCGCGCGATCCGCGAGGGCGCGGAGCTGGCGGCAAGGCTTTGACAGCGGGCGCGGTTCGACGAGAACCGCGCCGCTATCAGGCGCTGCGCTTCTTCCGGTAATCGAACCAGAAAGACAGGCCGACGCTGATCAGAATCACGATCGTCGCGATTACCGTCGAGCGGGTGACCGGCTCGCCGAGCAGCAGCGCGCCCAGCGCGACCGCGACGACCGGATTCACGTACATGCAGCTGCTCGCGATGATCGGGCTCGTGTGGCGAATCAGATAACCGTAGGCGACGTACGCCGCCATCGTCCCAATCAACATCAGATACAGGAACGCGACGAGAGGCAGAAAATGCAGCTCGAGCATCCGCTCGCCCGACGCCCACGCGACCAGCGTCGACATCGCGCCGCCGAGGCCGATCTGCAGCGAGGTCGACAGAAACAGGTCCGACGGCAGCTTCAGCTGCCCGGCCAGATGCGCGCCGCCGGCCCAGAACAGCGCGCCGCACAGAATCGCGAGACTGCCGCCCGTCGAGCCCGGCGTGCTGTCGCCGTGACTCAGAATCACGATGCCGGCGAGCCCCAGCCCGACCGCGAACCATTCGCAGCGGCCGATCTTGCGTCCGGCGACGGCCGCGATCACGGTCGCGAACAGCGGCACGGTCGCGACCATCACGGCCGCGGTGCCGGTGCCGACCGTGCGCATGCCGTAGGCGAGCATGCCGCTCGACAGACCCACCAGCATGGTGCCGACGAGGCCCGCGTTGCGGATTTCGGCGAAGCTCGGCCAGATCGGCTTGCGGCGCGCGGCGAACACGAACAGACCGATGCCGGCGAACAGGTTGCGCAAGCCCGACATCAGCAGCGGCGGGAACGAGCCGAGCGCGACGTGCACGCCGAGGTACGTCGAGCCCCACACCAGATAAACGACGGCAAGCGCGAGCGCGATCCGCCCCTTGCGCGACTGCGGCAGACTCAGCGGCCAGCCGCGCGGAGAAAAAGCTGAACGTTGCAGCGACATGCTTCAGTCCGCCGTCGCCACTCGACCCGCGCGATGCGCTCGATGCCCGCGAGGCGCCGAGCCTGCGTCGATACCTTTCGGGCGGGATGGCGGGCACCGCATCGGCGATGCGGTCGGACGGGCGAGGCTGGCGGACATGTCGGTGGAACGGTAAGACGATGGGCGGCGCCGGAAGCGCCAGAAACGGCGGTGGCGGCCGCGCCGGTCAAAACGACACGATGCAACGCGGCCGCGCTGCGCGGCGGCAAGGTTGGCAAAGCCGCGGCGCGCACCGCATTATGCAGTAAGCGCCGAGAACACCACGCGAGAGAATCGTAACTTTTGGGTTTCCTGCAACAGAAAAGCCGGGGACGCATCCCCGGCCTGCGGTCAGTGTCGGATCCGTTCGATGCGCGGCCGTGCATCGGCAGGATCGCCAGGCACCCTCGGCGCCGACTCAGTTGCCCATCGTGCCCGACGCCTCGTGTTTCATCGCGTCGCCGCCCTTTTTCATCGAGTCGTGCTTCATCGTGTCCTTTTTCATGCCGTCCTTCGACATGCTGTCTTTGGGCATCGAATCTTTCGACATCGCATTCTTCGACATCTCATCGTTCGACATCGCGCCGCTCGCCTGCGCGAAGGCCGCGCCGCCGCTTGCCAGCATCAACAATGCGATCGTGGTAACTGCAATCTTCTTCATGGGATGACTCCTTGGTGGTGGATGAATCGAAGCCGGCGAGAGCCGGCGTGCTTCCGAAGCCGCTGCCGCAAGCGCGCGTGCGCCCGCATGCGTCAGGAGCCTCCGAACCAGTTGTAGCCCTGGTCGACCCAATAGCCGCCGGGATACGTGTTGGTGACGAATATTTCGACGATGTGCTTCGGATTCTTGTAGCCGAGCTTGGTCGGCATGCGCAGCTTCATCGGGTAGCCGTATTTCGCGGGCAGCCGTTCGCCGTCGTAGGAAAACGTCAGCAGCGTTTGCGGATGCAAAGCGGTCGGCATGTCGATGCTTTCGAAGTAGTCGTCCGCGCATTTGAAGCCGACGTACTTCGCCGTCGTGTCCGCGCCGACGCGCCGCAGAAAATCGCCGAATGGCGTGCCGCCCCAGCGGCCGATCGCGCTCCAGCCTTCGACGCAGATATGTCGCGTGATCTGCTCCGCGTGAGGCAGCGCGTACAGCTCGGGCAGCGTCCACACGCGCTGGCCGGTTACGAGACCGCTCAGCTTCAACTGATAATCTGAGCCGTCGACGTGCGGCACGTCGTCGATGCCGTAGTACGCGTTGAATGGAAACGGCCGCGTGATCTGCGCTTCGGTGTAGGTCGGCGCGAGCTGCTTCGGATCGAACAGCGCGGCCTGCGCGCGATCGTTCAGCCGCGACACGGCTGTCAGGAAACGGTTCACGGAAGCGTCGTCGGTCAGCGAGCAGCCGGTCAGCATCGACAGGCCGCCGAGCGTCAAGAGCTGCTTGCCGAACAGGCGTCGCGACGGCATCGCCAGTTCGCGCTTCGCATCGAGCAGGATCGATGCGCGGTCGAGCTTGTGGCTCACACGATGTGCGGATGGGTCCGCTGGTTTCTCTATCGGCTTGTTCATGATTCGGTATCCGTTTGGAATTCGCGTTGCGATTTCATGAGCGTGAGCGTGCGCGTGGGTAGCCGCGGGCTCAACGTCCGCGCAACATCGCGAGCAACGAGCGCGGCACGAGCGCGACCATCGCCAGATGCACGGCGAGAAACGCGGCCAGCAGCGACATCGCGCTGAAGTGCACGATGCGCGCGTTGTCGTAGCCGCCCATCAGTTCGCGCAGCAGCGGAAACTGCACCGACTTCCAGATCGCGAGCCCCGATAGCACGAGCACGATCAGATCGGCGATCGCGAACAGGTAGGCGAATTTCTGCACCGCGTTGTAGACGCGCAGATCGCCATGCGACAGCTTCCCGCGCAACGCGGCGACGAAATCGCGCAGTACCGCGCGCGGCGTCAGCGGCAGGAACTTGCGCACGAAACGCCCGCTCGCGAGATTCAGCGCGATATACATGAGGCCGTTGAACACCAGCAGCCACATCGCCGCGAAGTGCCATTGCAGCGCGCCGCCGAGCCAGCCGCCCAGCGTGATCGCGGTCGGGAAGCTGAACGCCGGGAAGATCGGCGACGCGTCGTAGATGCGCCAGCCCGACAGCATCATCACGATCGCCGCGAGCGCATTCAGCCAATGCGTGATGCGCAGCCACAGCGGATGAATGACGCCGCGCTTCGGCGCGGTGGGCGCGGCGGGTGCACTGGGGCGCAAGGCGTGGGGTGTGGACATGGGGCTCTCCTCGAGCAGCGGTAGTGAATGCGGCGCGCGCGATGTCGATCAACGGCACGCGGGAAGGTCGGTCGCTTGCAGCACGTCGCCGCTCGCGTCGCTTTCGACGAACGCGACCACGCCGAAGCGGTCGGCGGCGTTGGCGCCCGGATCGGCTTGCGCATCGACGCTCGCAGCGTGTACATCGATGTCCTGATGAATCCGCGCGTGACCGGAGACGAGTGGCACGGGCCCGAACCAGGCGCGCACGACGCGCTCGTGATGCAGCGTCGCGCCGCGGTTTTCGCCCGCGCCGACCTGCGTCGTCAGCGCGTTCTCGTAGATCGCGAGATAGGCGCTCAACGCACCCGTGGCGGCGGCTGCCGTCGTGCTGAACTGCGCATCGACATCGAACGCGCCGGGCGCACGCGGGCTCAGCGCAAGTGCGACGCTCGCCTGGGCGGGTTCGGCGACGAGCTCGTCGATGCGGCGCTCGAAACTGTCGCGTTGCGACCAGTCGCGCAGCTCGCGGCCCGCGACGAACACTTCCGGCGTATAGAGCGTGTGCGCGCCCGCGAGACGCGTCAGCGTTTGCTGACGTTCGGTGAAGCGATGCTGGGAAAAGCGGTCGGTCCAGCCGAGGCTGTTCCAGTAGTCGACGTGCAGCGCGAGCGGCACGATGCCGTGCGCCGCGCCGTCGCTTTTCCATTGACTGAGCCAGCGGTCGGCGGGCGGGCAGCTATCGCAGCCCTCGCTGCTGTACAGCTCGACGAGCGCGACGCGGTGCGCGGGGCTGTGCGTGGCGCATAGGGGCCCGGCCGCGTCGGCCGCACTGATGCCAGAACCGCTCAGCAGAAAAAGCGCGAGGCCGACGGCGGGCGTCGAAAAAGTCGTAAAGCGCTGAAGCATCGAGCGATTGTGCGCGGTCGACATGACGTGCTCCGATCGTAATCTGCACGTTTGTCGAGCCGCGCGGCCGGTTATGACAAGCCTCTTTTAATTTTTTTTTCCGGCACGGGATGAGCCAGCCAAAGCTCGCCCGCGACTCAGTCGTAACTGACCACCACCGTCACGCGCGTGTCCGTATCGGTGCGCTTCGCGTTCAGCGACAGTACGCCGCCCGCGCGATCGACCGCGTAGTGGCCGTCGCGGGCCGTCGCGACGCGCCCGGTGCCATCGACGAAACGCGCCGCCACCAGATCGCGCGACTGCGTGCCGCCGTTCACTTCGAGCGCGACATCGGCCCCGCTGACGACGCCCGGCGGCGCGCTGAACGTCACCGTGCGCGAGAAGCGCTGACCCGCCACGCTCGCGCTACCGACGGCGACGCCAGGGGGCGCCGTATCCACGCTGATCTGCATCGGCGGTGCAACGATCATCCCCACGAACCGGATCACGCCGCCCGTCACCGTCGATGCCGCCGGCGCCGCCAGCGGCGCGGCGAGCAATGCCACCACCGCGACTGTGCGACCGAACGTTCGCCACCGCCTGCTTTCCGCTTTCATGTGCACCTCTTTGTCAATCGGCGCGAGTCGCCTCGCGCCATTCACGCGCCATCCCGCGAATCGCTTCGCCGGAGTGCGGCCTTCGCTGCACTTTGTTTAACGGCAATCCTCTGACTGGCTTGAACGCAATGCGGACCACACCGCTTTCTTCTCGCACCGCACAAAAACGGTCAATCGACGGGCGCGACGTCGCAAACGGAGCTGCGTGAGACAGCGTGCTACCATCAAACTTTCGTCTCGCTGCTGCCGCGCGGCCTCACGCTTTGTCGCCCGGCGCCTCTCGATCGCTCTTCCCCAACACCTGGTCGTTTTGCCCGTGACTTCTCTGCGTCGTCCGACTTTCCGTGCTCTCGCCCGCTTGCGCCCATGCCGCGCAGGCGAGTGCGCGCGCGCGGGCGTCGCGTCGCACGGCCCCGGCGAGACGTCCCGAACGGTCCCGCTTCACGCCGCCCGGCGCCCTCGCTGACGCAGCCCGCCAATTCCCAGGGCCGCGTCGCCGGGCACCGGGCTCTCCCATTCGTCCACTCATCCGCCGACCACCCCATGGGTCGTTGCACGCGGCCATCCATGACCGCCTTATCCGGAGTCCTGATGATGAAGAAGATCAAAACCTGCTACCTGACCGAACTCGACGTGACCCGCCTCGAGAAATACGCGGCCACCGACGCCAAGTTGCAGCACATGCTCGACGATGTGCTCGAACGCGCGGTGATCGTCGACTCGCACGACATCCCCGCCGACGTCGTCACGATGAACTCGCAAGCCACGCTGAGCGACACGGCGAGCGGCGAACAGATGACGTGGACCGTCGTCTATCCGCCCAACGCCGATTTCGCGCAAGGGCGCCTGAACGTGTTCTCGCCGGCTGGCCTCGCGCTGCTCGGCGCGCGCCGCGGCGAGAGCATCCGCTTCACGCCACCCAGCGGCGATCAGAAAGTGCTCAAGCTCGACAAAATCCTGTATCAGCCTGAAGCCGCCGACGATTTTTCACTGTAAGGCGGCCGTTCCCTCGCTGTAAGTTGCCCTGTCTGATGCGGTCTCGATTCAAGCATAGGAGATGTCTGGGGTCTCATCCGGACCAGTTTTTTGAATCATTCAGACAGGTTGCCAAACCGCGGGCGGGCGGTGTATCGTGTGCGCTGCTAACGCGGGGGTCCTGCGTAGCGCGGAGCTGGAGGTCCGTGTTGCGTGGGTGAGAAATACCCTTTGAACCTGATCTGGATAATGCCAGCGCAGGGAAGCGTACGGATTTCGCTCCAGCCTCAAGGGCCTCACCTCTGCGCGATTTCCGACTACTTCCATCTCGGTCTCCTGCTTAGCCGCCCCACTTTGTACGGAGACTTACATGAACGCCAACCCGAAGTTTATTTCCGCCGAAGCCCACGTGGACGAGGCCGCCGTCGCGCCGTTGCCGAATTCGCGCAAGGTCTACGTGACCGGCTCGCGCCCCGACATCCGCGTGCCGATGCGCGAAATCTCGCAGGCCGACACGCCCGACAGCTTCGGCGGCGAAAAGAATCCGCCGATCTACGTGTACGACACCTCGGGCCCCTACTCCGACCCGGACGCGGAGATCGACATCCGCGCGGGTCTGCCCGCGCTGCGCGAGGCGTGGATCGAGGAGCGCGGCGACACCGAGCCGCTGACCGGTCTGTCGAGCAGCTTCAGCCGCGAGCGCGCCGCCGATCCGGCCACCGCGCAGCTGCGCTTTCCGGGACTGCATCGCACGCCCCGCCGTGCAATTGCCGGCAGGAACGTGACGCAGATGCACTACGCGAAGCAAGGCATCATCACGCCGGAAATGGAATACATCGCGATTCGCGAAAACCAGCGCCGTGCCGAGTACCTCGAGACCCTGAAGACGAGCGGCCCGAACGGCGCGAAGCTCGCCGCGATGATGGGCCGTCAGCACCCCGGCCAGGCATTCGGCGCGAGCGCGTTCGGCCCGAACGGCCTCACCGAAATCACTGCGGAATTCGTGCGCGAGGAAATCGCGCGCGGCCGCGCGATCATCCCGAACAACATCAATCACCCGGAAAGCGAGCCGATGATCATCGGCCGCAACTTCCTCGTGAAGGTCAATGCGAACATCGGCAACTCGGCGGTGACATCGTCGATCGGCGAGGAAGTCGACAAGATGACGTGGGCGATCCGCTGGGGCGGCGACACGGTGATGGATCTGTCGACCGGCAAGCACATTCATGAAACACGCGAATGGATCATCCGCAACAGCCCGGTGCCGATCGGCACGGTGCCGATCTATCAGGCCCTCGAAAAGGTCAACGGCAAGGCTGAAGACCTCACCTGGGAAATCTTCCGCGACACGCTGATCGAGCAGGCCGAGCAAGGCGTCGACTACTTCACGATCCACGCGGGCGTGCGTCTGCAATATGTGCCGCTCACGGCGAACCGGATGACCGGCATCGTGTCGCGCGGCGGCTCGATCATGGCGAAGTGGTGTCTCGCGCATCACAAGGAAAGCTTCCTGTACGAGCATTTCGAAGAGATCTGCGAAATCATGAAGGCCTACGACGTGGCCTTCTCGCTCGGCGACGGCCTGCGTCCCGGCTCGATCTACGACGCGAACGACGAAGCGCAACTGGGCGAGCTGAAGACGCTCGGCGAACTCACGCAGATCGCGTGGAAGCACGACGTGCAGGTGATGATCGAAGGTCCGGGCCATGTGCCGATGCAGCTGATCAAGGAGAACATGGACCTGCAGCTCGACTGGTGCGACGAAGCGCCGTTCTACACGCTCGGGCCGCTGACCACCGACATCGCGCCGGGCTACGACCACATCACGTCGGGCATTGGCGCCGCGATGATCGGCTGGTTCGGCACCGCGATGCTGTGCTACGTGACGCCGAAGGAACACCTCGGTCTGCCGAACAAGGACGACGTGAAGACCGGCATCATCACGTACAAGCTCGCCGCGCATGCCGCCGATCTCGCGAAGGGTCATCCGGGTGCGCAGGTGCGCGACAACGCGCTGTCGAAGGCGCGCTTCGAATTCCGCTGGGAAGACCAGTTCAATCTCGGTCTCGACCCGGACAAGGCGCGCGAATTCCACGACGAAACGCTGCCGAAGGATTCGGCCAAGGTCGCGCATTTCTGCTCGATGTGCGGCCCGCACTTCTGCTCGATGAAGATCACCCAGGACGTACGCGAGTTCGCCGCGCAACAAGGCGTCACCGACGACGAAGCGCTGAAGAAAGGCATGGAAGTAAAGTCGATCGAGTTCATGAAGCAAGGCGCGGAGATTTATCAGCGGCAATGAGCGGGTTGCGCGATTCGCGCGAACCAGCACTGCAGTATCGAAGCCCGCCGGCATGGCGGGCTTTTTTATTCCACCGCATCGAGCAGGCACGTTGCGTGCTGAGAGAAGGGAAACATCTGTTTCCAACAACGAGCGGAGTCAGCATCATGAAATCGATCCGTCATCTCGGTACTCGTCTTGGTACGGTCGCAGCCGCCCTTTCACTTGTCGCGGGTCTCGCGGCATGCGGCGACATGTCCCCACGCACACGCGATACCGCGATCGGCGCGGGTGTCGGCGGCGCGGCCGGCGCGGCGATCGGTGGCAGCGGCTTGTCGACGTTGGGCGGCGCGGCGGTAGGCGGTGTCATCGGTAACCAGGTCGGCAAGTGAGCGGCAAGTGAGCGTTGCGTCCGATGACGCGTCTAACGATTCATACAGGACAGCAAACGATTTTTTCGGACCACGATCCGGACTGCCGAGGGCGGCGGATGCGGTGCGCCCTCGTCCCGGCAACGCGCGTGGAAATAGGCTGAAATATGCGGTTGCAGTTTTGCCACAGCGCTGCCGCGGCAAGAGCGTAAGCTCCTCGTAACGACGTCGCGCAAGGCGGCATCGGTTCATCGAGGAGCGCGCCATGAAGTCCCGCGTCGTCACCCATCTTTGCGTGGTGCGCCTCTCGACGCCACGCGATTCGTCCAGTTTTTCCGCGAGGTTCGCGCGTCCCGCCACCGCGATTTGCGTGCTCGCCTCGAGTCTCTTTTTGGCAGGCTGCTATTACCCCGCCGGCTACTATCCCGCCGGCTATTACCCGTCGTACTATTCGACCGCGCCCGCGACCACAGCCGACCAAACCGCGCCGGCGACCGATCAACAGCAGCCGCCTCAAGCCCAGGCGCAAATGCAGGTCGCACCGCAAGACATGCCGCCCGGTTATGCGGTCCCCGCGCCCGGTTATGCGGCGCCGCCGGTTTATCCCGCCTACTATCCGCCGCCGGCTTATCCTTATCCCGCTTATTACGGCTACCCCGCCTACTACGGACCGTCGATTGCGATCGGCATTGGCGGTTATTGGGGCGGCCATTGGGGCGGTCATGGGGGCGGCCACTCGCATTGACCTGTCCTCTTTCGTCGCGGAGCGTGCACGCGCCGGCACTTCAACTGCCGGCGCGCGCGCTTCTTCATGAGTCGTTTTTCCGCGCGTATCGCCCTCCGCCGCGCATACCTCGCCCGTACTTTCCCGGCTTGACGCGCCGGTACGGCGCTCTATCCTTGGAAGGTTTCATGCAGCACCCGCTTAAATCGCGCGACGCCGCTTTGTCGAGGTCACTTGCGAGCGTCCGCCGAATCAGAGCGACGCGCCGTCATGCGCAATCCCCCGCGTCGAATTACACAACAACGAAGGAGACGTGATGTTTCATCAACTACTCACTCCGGTTGGCAATGCGCTTTTTCCGTCGTTCATCGTCGCCGCGCTGCCGATCATCGCCGTGCTCGCGCTGCTCGGCTGGGCGCGCAGGCCCGCGTGGCAAGCGTCGCTCGCGGGGCTGATCATCGGTTTGATCGTGGCGATTTTCGTCTGGCAGTTTCCGGTCGGGCTCGCGTTCAACTCGGTCGCGGCTGGCGTCGTGTTCGCGATCTGGCCAGTGATGTGGATCGTGGTCACCGCGATCCTGCTGTACAACATCGCGCAGCGCTCGGGACGCTTCGAGGCCTTCCGCCTGTGGATGATCGACAACCTGCCGAACGACCGGCGCATCGTGCTCGTCGTGGTCGGCTTTTCGTTCGGCGCGCTGCTCGAGGGCATTTCGGGTTTCGGCACACCGGTCGCGATCACGAGCTCGCTGCTGATCATGCTCGGCTTTCCGACGCTCGAAGCGCTGACCTTCACGCTGATCTTCAACACCGCGCCGGTCGCGTTCGGCGCGCTCGGCGTGCCGATCACGGTGCTCGGCGCGGTCACGCATCTGCCGTCCGATGTGCTCGGCAAGATGGTCGGGCGGCAATTGCCTTTCTTCGCGGTCCTGCTGCCCTTCTATGTGATCGCCGTGTACGCGGGCTTTCGCAACATGCTGCGGATCTGGCCGGTGCTGCTGGTCGCGGGCCTGAGCTTCGCGCTGACCCAGTTCGTCGTCTCGAACTTCATCAACTACAGCCTGACCGACGTGCTGTCGTCGCTGGTTTCGCTGATCCTCACCGTTGCTTTCCTGCGCGTCTGGAAGCCCGCCGTCGATCCGAAATTCGCGGTCAACGTCGATCGCATCAGCGAGGTGCGCGGCAAGATCGGCGGCGCACAGGGCTGGTATCCGTGGATCATCGTGTCGATCGTCGTGATCATCTGGACGATCGCGAGGATCTTCACGATCGGCGACATCAAGGTGTCGTGGCCCGGTCTCGACAAGGCCGTGTTCATCACGCTTTACAACACGCCGTACGGCGCGGTCTGGGACTTCCAGCCGCTCTCGACCGGTACCGCGATCCTCGTCGCCGCGCTCATCACGGCGTTCGTCGTACGGCTCTCGCCCGCCGAGTTCGGCAAGGCGATCTCCGATACGTGGGTGCAAACGCGCATCGCGATCCTGACCGTGGCAACGATCGTCGGCCTCGCTTACCTGATGAACTACTCGGGACTCACCTACACGCTCGGTCTCGGCGTTGCGTCGGTCGGGCCGCTGTTTCCGCTCGTGTCGGCGTTCCTCGGCTGGGTGGCGGTGTTCCTGTCGGGCAGCGATACGTCGGGCAATGCGCTGTTCGGCAATCTGCAGGTGGTCGCGGCCAACCAGCTCAATCTGAATCCGGTGCTGATGGCGGCGACCAACTCGTCGGGCGGCGTGATGGGCAAGATGATCTCGCCGCAGAACATCGCGACCGGCGTCGCGACCACCGAGTTGAAGGGCAAGGAAGGCGTCGTGTTCGCCAAGACCTTCAAACATTCGATTCTGCTGACGGTGCTGCTTGGCGTGCTCGTCTGGGCGCAGCAGAACGTCCTGCCATGGATGATTCCGCATTGAGGTCGCGCCAGTAACGGCGCAATGCAATTCACATCTTTTCGGACGGCCGCCCGCGCATCGCGGGCGCCGTTTCCGATCCCATCCCCACTGCCGTTCCGCCTGATCGCAATTTTTCTCACATATCGGCGAGAATTGCTCGTTTGGCGCGCGCCCTCGCAGCGCTTACCATCTACCTCATCGGACGCGGCCGTCTCCCGGATCTTGCCGTTTCATCCTGTACTGAAACGATTCGCGCGATCGCACTGTTACGATGAGCTGGCGTCCCGACTCAACTGCGCGCGGCGCCATTCCAATGAAAACCAGAAACCTGCTGCAACTGCTGATCCTCGCTGCCCTGTGGGGCGCATCGTTCCTGTTCATCCGCGTCGGCGTGACCGACTTCGGCGTCGCGCCGCTGATGGCGCTGCGCGTCGGCATCGGCGCGCTCTTTCTCGCGATCGTGCTGATCGCGCGACGGCCGCTGCAACAGTCCGCCACCGTGTTGCGCACGCACGCAGTGCCGCTGCTCGTGGTCGGTATCGTCAATTCGGCGGCGCCATTCTGCCTGTTCGCGTATGCCGAGCTGACACTGTCGGCGGGCGTCACGTCGGTGATCAATGCGTGCGCGCCGCTGTGGGGCGCGCTGGTCGGCTTCCTGTGGCTGCGCGACCGGCTCAGCGCACTGCGCACGCTCGGTCTCGTGGTCGGCTTTCTCGGCGTGCTGATGCTCGTGTGGGATCAGATCGCGGCGCCGGCCGGCTCGGCCGCCTCGCCGCTGAGCGTCGCGCTCGCGGCCGGCGCCGCGCTCGGCGCCACGCTGCTCTATGGCATCGCCGCCAACTACACGAAGCGTCACCTGACTGGCGTCGACGCGCTGACCGTCGCGACCGGCACGATGATCGGCGCGACGATCGTGCTGCTGCCGCTCGCGGTCATCTACTGGCCCGCCGCGCCGATCTCGCTGCGCGCGTGGGGCGCGGTGATCGCGCTCGGCGTCGCCTGTACCGGCATCGCGTACATGCTTTTCTTCCATCTGATCGCAGTCGCCGGGCCGACGCGCGCGATCACCGTGACCTTCGTGATTCCGATCTTCGGCATTCTGTGGGGCGCGTTGTTTCTCGGCGAGACGGTGTCGCCCGGCATGCTCGAAGGGTGCGCGGTGATTCTGGTCGGCACCGCGTTGGCGACCGGCGTAGTCAAGCGCTTGCCGTGGATGGGGACGCGGCGCGCGGATACCTGAGCGCACGGAGTCAATCGGCAACCGCGTCGGGTCGCGGCTTGCCGATCCGGTCACGTTACATCGGCTCACGTGCGCGCCGTTCGCGCGTCAAATGCATAGTCAAAAAAAACCGCCCGGATTTCTCCGGGCGGTTTCGTCGAACCGGCGGCGTCGGCCGCGAGGCTCTCGTATCAGTGCAGCTGGTCGGCCATCAGGCTCATGATCTGCTTGGCCTGCGAGCTTTCGTCGAGCTGACCCTTGTCGTCGACCACGGCCACGCGGGTCTGGTTCGGCGTCACGGCGCGCACGTTCACGCGATACTGCCTGGCGACCTTCTCCTTCTTGCCGTGGAAGACCTGGCTCCAGAAGCCCTGCTCGGCCGACGACATATCCTTCGGATCGACGTAGCGCACGAAATAGAGGCCGCGGCTCATGTCGCGATCGTCGACCGTGAAATTGCTGCGATCGAGCGCGAGGCCCACGCGCAGCCACGCGCGGTCATACGGCTCGGCGAGTGTGAGTTCGGTCGATGAGAGCTGCGCCGACGTGTTGTTGGCCGAATCCGCGTCCGGCATAGGCGGTTGCGCCGCGAGCGCGACGTTCTGCGCGACAACGGCGGCCGTCGCCGACTTCGCACCCGCCGTCGCCGCGTTCGGCGCGATCTGCGTGCCCGCGGGCGACAGCTCGGCGTTCTGTGTGCCACCCGCGTTGCTACCCGAATCGGCCCGCGCCAGCGAGACCATCAGGCGCTTCAGGTATTCCTCCTCGAGCGCCGGGTCGTTCGGCTTGGGTTGCCACTGGGTCGACTCGTTGTTCGTACCGGTGATCGCCTCACGCATGCCTTTCTGGCTGACGAACACATAGGTGCCGCCGTTCGGCGCCGCTTCGAGACGCGTGCGGAACTTGTTGCGCTCCGAACTCACGTAGCTGTTGCCCATCGCCTTCGACAGCGTGTTGCGGATAAAGCCGTCGTTGATCTGCGCGTGGGTTTCGTTCCAGTCGGTTTCCATCACGCCCTTGTCGCGCTGGTCGACGACGAGCAGGAAGCCCTGCTCCTGCCAGAAGCGGCGGATTTGCGGCCAGGCCTGATCGGGCGTTTTATTGTCGATCACGAGCCAGCTCTCGGTGCCGTCGCGCTGGATGTGGATGCCCTGGACGGGCGGCACGACCGCGACCGCGTCGCCGGCCGGCGCCTGTGCCTGCACCTGTTTCAGCGTGGACAGCGAGGTTTCGCCGCCCTGCGGCGGCAGCGAACGCTGATCGGCCGTCTCGTCGATCATGTTCGGCGGTACGGCAAGCGATACCTGCTTCGAACGGGAGTCGCTCCTATAGTCGATTTTGGTCGGCGACGAGGTGCCGCAGCCGGCGACCAGCCCGCCTGCCATGAGCACTACTGCAAACCGCTTGGTGAGACGAAAATCAGTCATGTTCGGGGAATCCTTCCGCTACGCCACGGCAAGTTTCCGTGGATCAACCCAACATTTTACCGGTCCCGGCGAGGCCTGTGCAAAAACTGGGGTTTGCCCGCGAATCGCCGCATGCCACGGCTACGAAGCGACCACGGGAAAAAAGTCCGCGCCCATCATGCTATTTGCCTTCTTATGAGGTAAATTTAACACTCAATAACACTTTCGGGTTGACCTTGGGAGTATTCCCAAGTCTTTGCCGGAGGCCCGCCGAATAAGGGCTTCCGGTCTGCATGCGGCTTGTTTTTAAACATGGCGCGCGGTCCTGTCCGCCGCGATGTGCAAAGACCAGAAAAAACCAGCGCCAGGTTAATCGAGTTATCTCAATAAAAAATCCGGCGCCGAACGAGGAAGGCCTCATGTCCCAGTCCTGTCTCAATCCATCCGCGATCGCCTCGGCGATCGCCGTCGTCGCGTGCTGCGCGAGCTTCGGCGCGCATGCCGAATTGGGCGGCACGATGCCGAGCCAGGTGGTGTCGGGCGCGAGCGCGCCGCGCACGCTGCTCAATGGCGCACTGCGCGAGCGCACGTGGACCGACGCTGGCAATACGACCATCAACGAATACGCGACCAGCACCGGCCTGATCGTCGCCTACGCGTGGCAAGGCCCGACGATGCCGGATCTGCACGCGCTACTCGGCAAATACGGCGACTCGTACAAGACAGGCGCCGCGGCGGCGGCCGGCAGCGGCAATCTGCATTCGTCTCGGGTCACGCGCGCCGACGTGATCGTCGAGTCCGGCGGACCGATGCGCGGCTACGTCGGCCGCGCGTGGCTGCCGGCGGCTTTGCCCGCCGGCGTCACCTCCGACGACATCCAGTAACGCGTGCGCCCCGCACGCGTCGCTCGCGCCCCCTTCACGCCTGAGTTCCACCCGACGGATCGCCACGCCATGAAATCCGCCTTGCGTTTCCATGCCCTGCTTCTGATCGTCTGCGCGGCCCTCGTCGGCTGCGGCGGCGGAGGCGGCAGTTCCTCGTCCAGCTCGTCCGGCTCGGGCTCGACGCCGTCCGCGACCGCGCCGACCTCGTCGACCAGTTCCACGAGCGCGTCGAACACGACGCAGAGCGCGAACGTGCCGCAATCGACCACGCCCAACGTGCAGCTGGTCACGGTCGGCGTATCGCCCGGCAGTACGCGCAACATGCTGACGACGAGCGTCACCGTCTGCCAGGCCGGCACCAGCAACTGCGCGACGATCGACGACATCCAGGTCGACACCGGCTCGAACGGCCTGCGCATCCTCGCATCGGCGCTGCCGACGACCCTGTCGCTGCCGAGCATCGCCGCGGGCGGCGGCGTGAGCGCCGAATGCGCGGTGTTCGGCAGCGGTTATGCGTGGGGCTCGATCCGCAACGCGGACGTACGCATGGCTGGCCAACAGGCGTCATCGATTCCGATCCAGGTAATCGCCGACAGTGCGCTGCCCGCCGCACCCACCGACTGCGCGAACTCCGGCGCGTCGCTGCTGACGGTGTCGAGCCTGCACTCGAACGGGATCCTCGGCGTGGGCCTGTTCCCGGTCGACTGCGGCAACGGCTGCTCGAACTCCGCATTGCCGCGCTGGTACTACAGCTGCACGACGAGCGGCTGCACCGCAACCGCGCAGCCGCTCGCACAGCAGGTGACCAACCCGGTCAGCAGCTTCCCGCTCGACAACAACGGCGTCGTGATCGACCTGCCGGCCGTCGCCGATGCGGGCGCGGCCAGCGTGTCGGGCTCGTTGATCTTCGGCATCGGCACCCAGTCGAACAACACGCTGACGAGCCCGAACGTCCTGAAGGCGAACGCCGCGACCGGCTACGTGACGACGAACTCGGGCGGTCAGACCTATGCGGTGAGCTATCTCGACAGCGGCTCGAACGGCCTGTTCTTCCACTCGACGCAGTTCCCGTTGTGCGGCTTCTGGTACTGCCCGACTTCGACGCAGTCGGCGAGCGCGTCGATCTCCGGCATCGATGGCGTGTCGAGCACGGTGTCATTCGACATAGCCAATTCGAGCACGCTGTTCTCATCGTCGAACAACGCGTTCGACAATCTCGCCGGCAATTCGAGTCAGGGCTTCGGCTGGGGCTTGCCGTTCTTTTACGGCAAACGCATTTACACGGCGATTGCGGCGCGCAATACGTCGGCCGGCCAGGGGCCGTATTACGCGTTCTGAGATTGATTGGGTTGGATGCGCAGCGATGGCGCGGAACGCGGACGGGAACTCAGCCCGCCGCGCTGGCCGGTTGCGCGGCCGGCGCGGCCAGCTTTGCCGGCGCGAGCCAGCGGAATACGTCCAGCTCTTCGCCGTGGAACGTGCACTCGGCGGCGGCCGGCGTGCTGACCCTCTTCGGCTCGGCCTGCTTCGCGGCCACGTTGACGTCCGTCGCCGCTTGCGATGCCGATGCCGCGAGCGGCGCGGAGACCGCCACCTCGGACGCGCTTAGCCGATGCTCGATCGTCCCCTCCACCACGACGCGCGAGCCGCGAATCGCGGCCCCGCGATGCGTGACCCGCAGCGTATCCGACGACATCCCCGACGACGCCTCGGCCAGCTTGCTGCGCATCAATTGTTCGCATGCGCCCGAGTTGCGGGTACCGATCGTGCAGGCCGCCAGCAGCGCCGCGGCGCTCGCGACACAGGCGATAGAGAGAAGGCGAATCTTCATCGATGTTCCGTTGTTCCAGGCCTCGGTCATTGTAGCTTACGACCCCATCGCCCGGCTTAGCGGCCGCCTGCCGCTTGACCTTGATGCGGCGCATCGGCATTGTGTTGACCGGTCGCACGCTCGATGGCGCAGCCGGCAGCCCGGTTGCCCACATTGCGCGGCGAATTCAAAACGACTCTACCCCCGGTAACGATCTCGGCTTCTTCATGCTCAGCCTCGTCCTGCTCGCGATCGTCGCCTACGCCGCGACCAATATCGACAACCTGTTCGTGCTGCTCGGCTTTCTGACCGAAACGGGCGTGGAGCGGCGCCGCGTGGTTGCGGGACAGTACGCGGGCTCTTTGATCCTCGTCGCCGCGGCGCTCGTGCTCGCGGCCTTGCTCACGCGCCTGCCGGCCGGTTATGTGGGCCTGCTCGGCTTGCTGCCGATCGTCGTGGGCCTGCACAAGGCCTGGCAGCGCTTCGGTCCCGGCCACGCGCGGCGCAACGCCAGCGAAGATAGCGAGGACAGCCGCGCAAGCGCTCCGCCATCCGTTCGCGGCTCATCGAGCTGGACCGTCGCGAGCGTCGCCATCGCCAACGGCTCGGACAACCTCGCCGTCTACGTGCCGCTATACGCGAGTCGTACGCCCGCCGAGAACGCGCTGGTTTCGCTCGTGTTCGTCGTGATGATCGGGCTCTGGTGCGCGGGCGCGGCATGGCTGGTCGACCATCCGTTGCTCGGCGCGCCGATCCGACGATACGGCTCGGCGCTGCTGCCGCTGATCCTCCTCACGATAGGCGTATCGGTGATTGTGAACAGCGATACGTTGCGACTTTTGTCCGGCGCGTGATCAACGCGGGGCGTCGACGAAGACTGCGCGGCACGCACCGGCTTCAGCTTGCCGCCTTCAGCGTCGTAGTCTTCGTCTGCCGATCCTGCTTCGCCAGTCTCAATTCGCCGGCTGGGTCGGTTGCACGTAAGTACGCAGGCCCGCCAGCGGCGCGCCATAGCCGCCCGCGCTCGCGTTGTTCGGCAAGCCGTTGACCAGTTGCGCACGCGGATCGGTCGGATTCAGATTCAGCTCGCCCGCCTGCTGGTTGCCATGCGTCGGATACTCGCTGCCGCGCGCCGCCTGCGGGATCAGACGCGTACTGTTCTGCGGCGCGTTCATGTCGTTCTGCGCGCTGAGCCCCTGCGCGCCGGCCTGCCCGACGAACCCACATGCCAACGCCGCGCACGCGCAGATCCTCGCGAGGCTGGATATCTTCGCTACCCTTTTCATGTTCACCTCCTGCTCTGTGAATTGACGACGCCTCGTGAGCTCACCCCTGAATCGAGTGCCGCGCGAGCGTCCCACGGCACCTTCCATACGAGCGGCCGCTCGCCCCCTTCTGCAGCCGAGCAGGCCGCGGCCCACTCCACCTCGGCCCTTGACGCTTTCTCAATAATATGTTCCTATTGCGCACTATGTACCGCGCCCAGACCACCCTATCGCTACTACTAGCCCGCTCTACCGGGCTAGGTCTGCTGCTGCGCGCGTCCGCTTCTCTCTGATACACCGAAGCATCGCTTGAATCCCCAGTAACTGACCCAGCCCCGGTTTCCGACCGGCGGCCCAGTATCGCGTTTTCGTCGTCCGGTCGACACCCATTCCACGGTCTCTCCCCCGGATGATGAAAATGTTGAAAAACCCTGCTACCAAGTACCGTTCGTTCAAGCCGATCAATTTGACGGATCGCCAGTGGCCGTCGCGCACCATCACGCGCGCGCCGATCTGGATGAGCACCGATCTGCGCGACGGCAACCAGGCGCTGTTCGAGCCGATGAACGCCGAGCGCAAGATGCGCATGTTCAAGACGCTGGTGCAGATCGGCTTCAAGGAAATCGAAGTCGCGTTTCCGTCGGCGTCGCTGACCGATTTCAACTTCGTGCGCGAGCTGATCGAGGGCGGCCATATTCCCGACGACGTGACGATCGAAGTGCTCACGCAGGCGCGCGACGATCTGATCGAGCGTACTTTCGAATCGTTGCGCGGCGCCCCGCGCGCGATCGTCCATCTGTACAACGCGACCGCGCCGGAATTCCGCAAGATCGTGTTCGGCCTCGAAAGGAGCGGCGTGATCGAACTCGCGCAGAAGGCCGCGCGCACGATGAAACGCCTCGCCGACGCGCAACCGGACACGCACTTCACGCTGCAATACAGCCCGGAAGTGTTCAGCGGCACCGAACTCGAATTCGCGAAGGAAGTCTGCGACGCGGTGTTCGACATCTGGCAACCGACGCCCGAGCACAAGGCGATCGTCAATCTGCCGGCCACCGTCGAAATGGCCACGCCGAACGTCTACGCCGACCAGATCGAATGGATGCACCGCAATCTCGCGCGCCGCGACTCGCTGATCGTCTCCGTCCACCCGCATAACGACCGCGGCACGGCCGTCGCGGCCGCGGAGCTCGCGGTGATGGCTGGCGCGGATCGCGTCGAAGGTTGTCTGTTCGGCAACGGCGAGCGCACCGGCAACGTCGACCTCGTCACGCTCGCGTTGAACCTGTACACGCAGGGCGTCGACCCCGAGCTCGATTTCTCGAACATCAACGAAGTCGCGCGCACGGCCGAGGAATGCACGCAGTTGCCGGTGCATCCGCGTCATCCGTATGTCGGCGATCTCGTCTTCACCGCGTTCTCGGGCTCGCACCAGGACGCGATCAAGAAGGGCTTCGCCGCGCAGAAGCCGGACGCGATCTGGGAAGTGCCGTACATGCCGATCGATCCGAGCGACCTCGGCCGAACCTACGACTCCGTGATTCGCGTGAACAGCCAGTCGGGCAAGGGCGGTATCGCGTACCTGCTCGAGCAGAGCTACGGCGTCGTGTTGCCGCGCCGCCTGCAGGTCGATTTCAGCTCGGCCGTGCAGCGCTTCACCGACCAGAGCGGCCAGGAAGTCACGCCCGCGCAGATCTGGGAACTGTTCCAGCAGGAATACGTGCGCACGGCCGAGCCGGTCCGCTATATCAGCCACAGCCTGTCCGAGCATGACGGCCGCGAGCACATCAAGCTCAACGTCGAAATCAACGGCACGCCGCGAGTGCTGGGCGGCGCCGGCAACGGCCCGCTCGACGCGCTGATGCACGCCTTCGACGTGCCCGTGCGCATCCAGCACTACGAGGAACGCGCGCTCACGCAGGGCGCCGATGCGCGCGCGATCGCGATCGCCGAAATGGCCGGCGCCGATGTGGCCGGCGGCGCGTTCGGCGTCGGTGTCGATGCGAACCTGATCACCGCGTCGATCCGCGCGGTGATCAGCGGCGTGAACCGCGCGTATGCACGCGTGAACACGGATGCCCAGGAGCGCTTCTTCGACGCCGCGCTGAGCGACGCGACGGTGTGAGGCCAGCGTCTGCCGCGTCGAACGTGCGGCACGCCGCAGGTTCGACGGGCTGACGACAACCAAGAAGGGGCGTTTCGACGCCCCTTCTTTTTTAATGTGGATTTATCCGCGTCAACGTTTCGGCCGACGGTCAATGAAACACGTCCCGGCCGAAGTACTTCAGCGAAATCCGCTGATACGTACCGTCTTTTCTCATGCCGGCGAGCGCTTCGTCGATCGCCAGGCGCAGCTTCGGATTGCCCTTGCGGATCAGTACGGCCGACTTGTCGCTGCTATCGGGCGACGTATCGACCGCGACGACCTTGATCCTCGCCTCGGGCTCGCGCTTCCTGTAGTCGAGAAACGACAATGAATCGTTGACGGTCGCGTCGACGCGGCCCGCGAGGAGCAGCTCGATCGATTCGTCGAAGCCCTGCGCCGGAATCACCTGCGCGCCGTGCGCGGCCGCGATCCTGCCGACGTTGCTGGTCAGCGTATTGGCCGATTTGCGGCCCTTCAGGTCGTCGAAAGATTTGATCGTCGTGTTGCCCGATGCGACGATCAGCACCGCGTGCGACGTGATGTACGGGTCCGAGTAATCGTATTTGAGCTTGCGCTCGTCGGTGATCGCGACCTCGTTGATCACCGCGTCGTAGCGATTGACGTCGAGACCGGCGATCAGTCCTTGCCATTTGCCTTCGATGAATTGCGGCTTGACGCCGAGACGCTGCGCGATCGCGCTCCCAAGCTCGACGTCGAAGCCGGTCAGCTTGCCCGCGTCGTCGTGGTAGGTGAACGGGGCGTACGTACCTTCGGTGCCGATCCGGAACACGCCCGATGCCTTGATCCGCGCGAGATCGTCGGCACTAGCCGGATGCGCGAGTGCTGCCTGCAACAGCGCAATCATCGCAAGTGAACGAATCGGCTTCATCGGACGGCTCCGTCTGAGTGCCTGCGCAGGTGGCGGACTGCCGCGTTTGGCGGGGAGTGCCGGCGTGCGGCCGGCTGTGTGGGCCGACTGTAGCAAACCGTCCGCGATTTTCAAAGCGCTTCGCGCGCGGTGCGTCGATCCGCACAGGTCAGCCGCTGCGCTCTTCCGTCAAGCAGATGGCGCAGGCAAACAGGCCCCGCAAGCGCTCATGCTTTCACGAGCCTTTGCGGAGCCTTTTCGCGCAGCTTTCGGTGTGGGTCGGCGTGTCGGCGCGCCGCTCAGTACGTCTCCAGATGCAGCCGCCCTTCCCGCTTCAGCTTCGCCCACAACGCTTCCCAATCGAGCTGATGCTGCTCGCCGATATCCTTGAGCGCCTGCAGCACACCGTCCTCCATGCCCTTGAGGCCGCACACGTAGATATAGGTGTTGTCGTCCTTCAGCAGGTTCGCGACGTCGGCCGAACGTTCGCGCATTGCGTCCTGCACGTAGCGCTTCGCCTGTCCCGGCGTGCGCGAAAACGCGAGCGTGGTGTCGATGAAATCCTTCGGCAGATTCGTCAGCGGTCCAAAGTACGGCAGCTCCTCCTCGGTACGCGCGCCGAAGAACAGCATCAGCTTGCCGGTCGCGCCTTTGAGGCGCTTGCGGCGGCGATACTCGGTCATCGCGCGCATCGGCGCGGAACCGGTGCCCGTGCAGATCATCAGCAGATGCGAGTTCGGATGATTCGGCATCAGGAAGGTGCTGCCGAACGGACCGATCACGTTGACCACGTCGCCCTTCTTCAGATCGCACAGATAGTTCGAGCACACGCCGTCGATCGCGTCGCCGTGCTGCTGCGACACCCGCTTGACCGTCAGCGACACGTTGTTATAGCCGGGCCGCTCGCCATCGCGCGGACTCGCGATCGAGTACTGGCGCGCGTGATGCACGCGGCCGTCGGCGGCAGCTCCCGGCGGCAGAATGCCGATCGACTGGCCTTCGAGCACCGGAAACGGCATCGAGCCGAAATCGAGCACGATGTGATGGATGTCGCTCGACGTCGCGCTGTCGGTGAGCCGGTAGTTGCCGACCACCGTCGCGGTGGTAGGCGCCTTATGCGTGTAGAGATTCACGTACGGCTTCGCGGCCGACCACGGCGGCACGAGCGCGCCGCGCACGGTATCCACTTCGATGCCGTCCGCTTCGGCGGCGCTGTCGCCCGCGGTAGACGCGGCCACCGGTTCTTCAGCCGGCACCGCCATCGTGTTCTGCTCCGGCAACACGTCCCACGTAAACTGCTCGTCGATCGAATACGCGTCGGCCTTCAGCACGGTGCGCCAGTTGTCGATCGCGCCGGTCGGGCACGGCGGCACGCAGGCCATGCAGCCGTTGCAGACATCGGCCTTCACGACGTAGTTGTTGTCGTCGTGCGTGATCGCATCGACCGGACAGGTCTCTTCGCAGGTATTGCAGCGAATGCAGATCTCCGGATCGATCAGATGCTGCCGCAGAACTTCGACCGATACTGGCCCGTTCATGACTTCCTCCACCTGGTAATACGGCGCGCGTGCAGCGCGCCTTTCGTGCTTCGCCTGCTTCAGTTGAAGCGCACGTATTCGAAATCGACCGGCTGACGGTTCACGCCCATCGCGGGCGGCGCGATCCAGTTCGCGAACTTGCCCGGCTCGGCGACGCAGCCCATCAGCGAAGCGACGAACGCGCGGTCTTCCGGCGTGGCGAGCCAGTTCGCTTCGTTGGCGGCCCATTCGGCTTCGCTGAGCACGCGGCCGTCCGGCGACACCCGCGTGCCGGCGAACGTGCCGATCTGCCGGTTGAACGCCTTGTGCGGCACCGTCATGCGAAAGTCGACGCCGGCCTTCTCGAGCACCTTGTTCCAGCGCCCAACGCCCGCAACCGAGTCCTTGATGTAATCGTCGCGCAGCACTTCGTTCATCGCGTTGAGCATCGGCACTTCGCGCTCGACGAGCTTGCCGTCCTGCACGTCGAGCAGCTTGTAAGCATGCTCGTTCAGGCGATGATCGTCGTCGCGCTTGCCTTCCTCGTAGCGGCCCTTCAGACCCGAGCTATAGAACGTCGCCGCGTTCGACGAATGATCGGCGCCGAACAGGTCGATCGTGACCGAGTAATGGAAGTTCAGATAGCGCTGGATGGTCGGCAGATCGATCACGCCCGCCGCGCGGATCTTCGCGACGTCGTCGGTGCCGAGTTCGTTCATCACCTGAGCGGTGCGCTGGATCACGCGCGACACGCCCGATTCGCCGACGAACATGTGATGCGCTTCCTCGGTCAGCATGAACTTCGTCGTGCGCGCGAGCGGATCGAAGCCCGACTCCGCGAGCGCCGACAACTGGAACTTGCCGTCGCGGTCGGTGAAGTACGTGAACATGTAGAACGCGAGCCAGTCCGGCGTTTTCTCGTTGAACGCGCCGAGAATGCGCGGGTTGTCCTCGTCGCCGGAGCGGCGGCCGAGCAAGGCTTCGGCTTCCTCACGACCGTCGCGGCCGAAGTAGCGATGCAGCAGGTACACCATCGCCCACAAGTGACGGCCTTCCTCGACGTTGACCTGGAACAGGTTGCGCAGATCGTACAGCGACGGCGCGGTCAAACCGAGGTGACGCTGCTGCTCGACCGAGGCCGGTTCCGTATCGCCCTGCGTGACGATGATGCGGCGCAGGTTCGCGCGATGCTCGCCGGGCACGTCCTGCCACGCGGCTTCGCCCTTGTGCTCGCCAAAGTGGATCGTGCGATCCTGCTCGCCCGGCGTGAGGAAAATGCCCCAGCGGTACTCGGGCATCTTCACGTAGTCGAAGTGCGCCCAGCCGCCCGCATCGACGCTGACCGCGGTGCGCAGATACACGTCGTAACCGTGCGAGCCTTCCGGGCCCATCTCGCCCCACCATGACAGAAAGTTCGGCTGCCATTGTTCGAGCGCGCGTTGCAGCGCGCGGTCGTCGGCGAGGTTGACGTTGTTCGGAATCTTTTCGCTGTAGTTGATCGAGGACATGGTCGGTTCCCTGGGTCAATTCCCTGTTCGGAAGCTGCAGTGGCGAGAGGCGCGTATCGGCAGGCGGCGTCGTTTAGTCGGAGTGAGCGCGGCGCATCTCACACGCGCGACACATCGAATTGCGCCTTGCTGCCCTTGCCGTACACCTTGAGCGCACCCTTCTCGCCCACTGCGTTCGGCCGGTTGAAAATCCAGTTCTGCCAGGCGGTGAGACGGCCGAAAATGCGCGTCTCCATCGTCTCCGGCCCATTGAAGCGCAGATTCGCTTCGAGGCCGGTCAAGGCATCGGGCGACATCGCCGCGCGTTCTTCGAGTGCGATGCGGATTTCGTCGGCCCAATCGATATCGTCAGGCGACGCGGTGACGAGACCGAGGCGCTCCGCGTCGAGCGCCTTGACCGGCTGGCCGATCAGCGCGCGCGCCGCGTCGAGCGGCTCGGCTTCCTCGTAGAAGCGCCGCGCGAGCCGCGACTGATGCGTCACCATCGGATACAGGCCGAAGTTGACTTCCGACAGCGTGATCGCCGGCTCCTCGTCCTCGTTGTCGGGCAGCGCGGCCATGTAGGTGCGATCGGCGGCGAACGCGAGTTCCGCGAACGTGCCGGCGAAGCATGAACCCGGCTCGATCAGCGTGAAGATGGAGCGCGACGACACGTCGAGGCGCGCGAGCGTGCGACGCAGCATGCCGATCGTTTCGCGCACGAACCAGTGATCCCGGTGCTGCAGCAGCGTCGCATCGACCGCGAGCAGGTGGCGCGCGTCGCCTTCGGTCTTGAACACCCAGGTGCCGATGTCGAGCGCGTTGGTGCGCATCGAGAGGATCGCGTCGTCGAGTTCGCGCGCGAATCGCAGCGGCCACCAGTTGGCGCCAGCCGCGGCGATCGCGGCGAGGTCGGTCGGTTGCCCGCTCTGTGGCGCGCGCGCGGTGAAGGTCGCCATACGTTTCGCGCGATCGATCGTGACGTCGACCGTCTGATAGCTGAGGCCAGCTTCGCGATCCGTGCGTTCGATGCGCGTGAGCGCGACGCCCGGCGCTCCGGCCGGACGATCGCTGTGCGCGCCGAGTTCGAGCGCACGCGCCTGAATGGCCTGCTCGAACTGGTTCGGCTTCACGACTTCGTCGACGAGACGCCAGGCCTTCGCGCGTTCGCCGCGCACGCCCTCGACCACCGTGCAGAAGATATCCGCGCGATCGTGGCGCACCTTGCGCTTGTCGGTCACGCGCGTGAGTCCGCCGGTGCCGGGCAGCACGCCGAGCAGCGGCACTTCCGGCAGAGACACCGAAGAGGAACGATCGTCGATCAGATAGATTTCATCGCAGGCGAGCGCGAGTTCATAACCGCCGCCCGCGCACGCGCCGTTCACCGCGGCGAGAAACCTCAGCCCCGAATGGCGCGACGCATCTTCGAGCCCGTTGCGCGTTTCGTTCGTGAATTTGCAGAAGTTGACCTTCCACGCGTGCGATGACAGCCCCAGCATGAAGATATTCGCGCCCGAGCAGAACACCCGGTCCTTCAGGCTCGTCACCACCACCGTGCGGACTTCCGGATGCTCGAAGCGAATGCGCTGAATCGCGTCGTGCAGCTCGATGTCGACGCCGAGATCATACGAATTGAGCTTCAGCTTGTAGCCGTCGCGAATGCCGCCGTCCTCGGCGATGTCGATGCCGAGCGTCGCGACCGGACCGTTGAAGCTGAGCTTCCAATGCTTGTACTGCGACGGGTCGGTGCGATAGTCGACCGGCGCGGCCTGAGCAACGGCGGTGGGTGCTGTGGACATGGGGCGTCTCCTGACTGGACGATGCAATCTGTTTTTTGAACAATAGTGCATCGTCACGCCAGCGTAAAGCACTTTAGTGCATTTTTACGGGGAAACCCTGGCGCCCGCGATCGGTCAGTTCACGCGCGCCTCGTCGGGGGCTTCCGCCGCGAGACGCGCGGCGAGACGGTCGCGCAACTGCAGGTACGCATCGGCGAGCGTCCTTTCGCTGGTGTCGAACGACATGTCCGCGCGTCCGTACAGCTCGGCGCGCCCGGCGAGGATGCGCTTCAGGTCGTCCATCGCCTCGCGGTTGCCGGACATCGGCCGCAGATCGCCTTGCGCGACGACGCGGCGCATATGTTCCTCGGGCGTCGCCTGCAACCACACGGTGAAGCAGTGCGACAGCAGCACGTTGAACGTGCCCGATTCCGACACGAGCCCACCCGGCGACGCGATCACCGCGTGCGGATGCTCGTGGATCACCGCCTCCAGCGCGCGTTGCTCGTAGCGTCGATACGCGCTCGCGCCGTACAGCGAATGAATCTCCGACGGCGGACAGCCCGCGAGCTGTTCGATCACGCGCGTGAGCTCGATGAACGGCACCTTGCGCTCCTGCGCGAGCATGCGCCCGAGCGTCGACTTACCCGCGCCGCGCAGGCCGATCAGCGCGATGCGGTCCTTGCGGTGCGGGTCGCGCGGCGCCTGCGCGAACATCTCGGCAAGCGCGATGCGCGCGCGCTGCAGTGCCGCCTGGTCGCGCCCCTGCAGCAGCTCGCGGATCAGCAGCCATTCGGCGGACGCGGTGGTTTCGTCGCCGATCACCTCGGCGAGCGGGCAGTTCAGCGTGGCCGCGAGCTGCCGCAGCACCAGCACCGACGCATTGCCGACGCCCGATTCGAGGTTCGCCAGATGCCGCTCCGACAAACCGGTTTCGGCCGCCAGCGTCTTGCGCGTCATGCCGCGGCGCGCGCGCAGCAGACGCACACGCTCGCCCATCGCGGTCAGGAACGGATCGCGTTCTTCGCGCTCGCCGCCACGTTCGGCCGTGCGTTCACCCGCGCGCTCGGTGCGTTCGGCGCGGGCCGCGTCGTCGTCGGTTTCGTCCAACGGTGCGGGAGGGTACTTTTGATTCATGTTTTGCGACCTCGTGACTACGATACATGTACTATAGTGCTTGACACGCACCAGGTGAACGGTTTAATTTTCGCCAAAAGCTGATCCAATCACAAACACAGTCGCGCGCCGCCTTGGCATTCCGGCCGCGTCACGGAGACGGCGCCGCAATACGCATGCACCCAAGTTCCGGCGGCCGGCGGCCGGCCTGCGTGAGCGCGCTTCTGGAGGCTCGCATGTCCCCACACGAATTCCGGCGCCTGATCGCAGGCGTCACTGGGCAAGTCGCCGGGCAGCCGCTCGACGCCGCGCTCGCGGACTGGCTGAACGACACCTGGGCCGCCGACAGCCCCACCTTTCACGAACTCGCGAACGCATGCCGCAGCGGCGTCGCCAAAGGCTGGCTGTGCAACCGCGAGGCCGGCGGCATCCGCTACGGCCGCATCTTCACGGCGCTGCCCGACACGCACGGCTTTTCCGTCGACGTCGTCGACATGCAGGACATTGCCGGTCCGCACCACGTCCATCCGCACGGCGAGATCGATCTGATCGTGCCCCTCACCGACGGCGCGACGTTCGACGGCCATCCGGCCGGCTGGTGCGTGTACGGCCCCGGCTCGGCGCATCGTCCGAGCGTCGCGAACGGCCGGGCGCTGGTGCTGTATCTGCTGCCGCAAGGGGCGATCGAATTCACGCGCGCGTGAGCCGCGAGCAGATCACGATCACACAAGAGCCGGACCGTGTCCATGGATGGAGGAAACATATGGAAGCCCTGCTGGAAACGAGCGCGCGCGAGCCGGTTGCGCCGCCGCCCCCGCTGTTCAACTTCGCGAGGCATCTGTTCCAGTTGAACGAAGCGCGCGCGAGCAAAGTCGCCTATATCGACGACTACGGCGCGATGACCTACGGCGAACTCGAACAGCGCGCGCGGCGCTGCGCCAGCGCACTGCGTGCGCTCGGCGTACATCCCGAGGAACGCGTGCTGCTCGTGATGCTCGACACCGTATCGCTGCCGGTCGCATTTCTCGGCGCGCTTTACGCCGGCATCGTGCCGGTCGTCGCGAACACCTTGCTGAGCGCCGCCGACTATACGTACATGCTGACGCACAGCCACGCGCGAGCGGTGATCGTATCGGAACCATTGCTACCTAACGTGACGGAGGCGCTGAGCAGCATCGACGACGACGGCTGCCAACCGATCGTCTCGCAGCCTCACGCCTCCACCGAAGCGCCGCTCGCGGCGCCCCGCTTCGAAACGCTGGTCGACACCGCGCTACCCGCCGGCAAAGGCTGTGCAAGCAACGCGGACGACGTCGCGTTCTGGCTTTATTCGTCGGGCTCGACCGGCAAGCCGAAAGGCACCGTCCATACGCACGCGAATCTGTACTGGACCGCCGAGCTGTATGCGAAGCCGGTGCTCGGCATCGTCGAGAGCGACGTGGTGTTTTCGGCGGCGAAACTGTTCTTTGCATATGGGCTCGGCAACGCGCTGACGTTTCCGCTGTCGGTCGGCGCGACCGCGATCCTGATGGCCGAGCGCCCGACCGCCGAGGCGATTTTCGCGCGCCTCGTCCGGCACCGCCCGACCGTGTTCTACGGCGTGCCGACCTTGTACGCGAACATGCTGGTGTCGCCCAACCTGCCCGCGCGCGCCGACGTCGCGATCCGCGTGTGCGCGTCGGCCGGCGAGGCGTTGCCACGCGACGTCGGCGAACGCTTCACCGCGCACTTCGGCGCCGAGATTCTCGATGGCATCGGCTCGACGGAAATGCTGCACATCTTCCTGTCGAATCGCGCGGGCGAAGTCGAATACGGCACGACCGGGCGCCCCGTGCCGGGCTACGAAGTCGAGTTGCGCGACGAAGCCGGGCGGCCGGTGCCCGATGGCGAAGTCGGCGATCTGTTCATCAAGGGGCCGAGCGCGGCGCTGATGTACTGGAGCAATCGCGAGAAAACGCGCGCGACGTTTCTCGGCGAATGGATCAGAAGCGGCGACAAATATCGGCGTCTCACGAACGGCTGCTATGTCTACGCGGGCCGCAGCGACGACATGCTGAAAGTGAGCGGCCAGTATGTGTCGCCGGTCGAGGTCGAGATGGTGCTCGTCGCGCATCCGGCGGTGCTCGAAGCGGCGGTGGTCGGCGTCGATCATGGCGGGCTCGTGAAAACGCGCGCGTTCGTCGTGCTCAAGCGCGACTTCATGCCGTCCGACCTGCTCGCCGAGGAACTGAAGACCTTCGTCAAGGAACGGCTCGCGCCGCACAAGTACCCGCGCGATATCGTGTTCACCGACGATCTGCCGAAGACCGCCACCGGCAAGATTCAACGCTTCAAGCTACGCGAACAGTCATAGGTGATTCATTGATGCAGAACCGAGGTACCGCCCCTGCCACTTCCTCCGCGAGTGCCGCCAGCCGCCTTGCCGAACTGCCGGCGAGCGCGTCGCATGGACCGCTGCGCATCGAGTACCGCTGGGTCAACGAGCAGGCGAATGCTCAGCAGGACGATTCGCCGATCGCGGTATTCCTGCACGAAGGTCTCGGCTCGATCGCGATGTGGCGCGACTGGCCGCAGACGTTGTGCGCGCGACTCGGCATGCGCGGGCTCGTCTATTCGCGGCCAGGCTACGGACTCTCGACAGCGCGTGCATCTGACGACAAATGGCCGGTCGATTTCATGACCGCCCAGGCGCGCGACATCCTCCCCACCCTGCTCGACGCGCTCGATATCGACCTGCGCCAACGCCAACGCATGTGGGTGATCGGTCATAGCGACGGCGGCTCGATCGCGCTGCTGTATGCGGCGCTGTACCCCGATGCGCTCGCGGGCGCGGTCGTGATCGCGCCGCACGTATTCGTCGAAGACATCTCGGTGCAAAGCATCGCCCATACGAAGCAGCTTTACGAAACCACCGATCTTCGCGCGAAGCTCGCCCGCTATCACGCGGACGTCGATTCCGCGTTCTACGGCTGGAACGATATCTGGCTCGACCCTGCGTTCAGGCGCTGGTCGATCGTCGAGGCGCTCGCGCCGATCCGTCGACCGCTGCTCGCGATCCAGGGCCACGACGACAACTACGGCACGATGGCGCAGATCGACACGATCGCCGCGCGCGTGCCGCACGCGCAACTCGTGAAGCTCGACGCATGCGGACACTCGCCGCATCGCGACGCGCCCGCCGCACTCAACGACGCCATCGCGGCGTTCGTGCGCGCACAACGATAAGCGGCGCCCGTCTGTTACCGATACTTCATAAAAATTACACGGATCGGCGATTATGCTGCTGCATCGCTGACCTCGGCACATCGATTGCGAGGCATCCCTTCCCCGCCAGGAGACAGTGCCATGCCCTTCGTGTCGAAGCCGAGTCGTGCGCCCCGTCGCAAACGTTTGACGGGCGCCATCGCGGTGATCGCGCTGTGCGCGCTAGCGGGAGCGTGCAGCGACGACGCCCCGCCCGCCAGCACGAATACGATCAGTTCAACCGACCATTCCGCCGCTAATCCCGGCGACCCATCGATCGCCCCGCCGCCGGCCGACTCCGCGCCGCCGACGCTGACGATCCAGACACCGGCGGCACCCGCATCCGAAGCCGGCACGGCGCTGTCCGCCACCTCGCCGCCGCTGGCCAGCCCCGTCATCCATACCGTCGATTGAGAATCGCGCCGCGCGCGGCGGCTAGCCCGCCTTCGCGCGTCCGACGCAGCATGGCCGTTTCAGTACCGCAATTTGTCGTCCCCGTGCCTTTCTCCTCCACCGAAGATCAAAGCCACCACCGCCCCAACCATGACCTCAAACAATCGTCGTGATTTTCTGCGCTCGGCCGCGCAAGCCGCCGGTTCCTTCACCGCGTTGAGCATGCTGCCGCCGGGCATCCGCAATGCGCTCGCGATTCCGGCCAACAACCGGACCGGCACGATCCGCGACGTCGAGCACATCGTCGTGCTGATGCAGGAGAACCGTTCGTTCGACCACTACTTCGGCACCCTCAAAGGCGTGCGCGGCTTCGGCGACACGCGCGCGATCAACCTCGCGAACGGCCAGCCGGTGTGGTATCAGCCGCAAACCGCCGATGCCAGCGGTGCCAGCTACGTGCTGCCGTTCCGTCCGGGCGCGCCGAACCTCGGCCTGCAATTCCTGCAGGATCTCGCGCACGACTGGGGCTCCACGCACGCCGCATGGAACGGCGGCCGCAACGATCAGTGGGTACCGTCGAAAGGCGCGACCACGATGGCCTACCTGACGCGCGACGACATCCCGTTCCACTATCAGCTCGCCGACGCATTCACGATCTGCGACGCCTACCACTGCTCGCTGATGGGCCCGACCGATCCGAATCGCTACTACATGTGGAGCGGCTGGGTCGGCAACGACAGCAGCGGCGGCGGTCCGGTAATCGACAATTCGGAACTCGGCTACGGCTGGTCGACCTACCCCGAAGTGCTGCAGAACGCGGGCATCTCGTGGAAGATCTATCAGGACATCGGCACCGGGCTCGACGCGAACGGCTCGTGGGGCTGGACGCAGAACGCGTACATCGGCAACTACGGTGACAACTCGCTGCTGTATTTCAATCAGTACCGCAACGCGCAGCCGGGCAACCCGCTATACGACAACGCGCGGACCGGCACCAACGCGGCCAACGGCGACGGCTACTTCGACATTCTGAAGCGCGACGTGCAGAACGGCACGCTGCCGCAGGTGTCGTGGATCGTCGCGCCCGAAGCGTACAGCGAGCATCCGAACTGGCCGACCAACTACGGCGCGTGGTACATCGATCAGGTGCTGCAGATCCTCACGTCGAACCCGGACGTGTGGAGCAAGACCGTGCTGCTGATCAACTACGACGAAAACGACGGCTTCTTCGATCACATCGCCGCACCGTTCGCGGCCGCGTCGAGCGCGAACGGTTTGTCGAGCGTCGACATCACGAACGAAATCTATGCGGGCGACGCGAAGAACGTCGCCGGGCCGTACGGGCTCGGACCGCGCGTGCCGATGCTGGTGGTCTCGCCGTGGTCCAAAGGCGGCTACGTGTGCTCGGAAGTGTTCGACCATACGTCGGTGATCCGCTTCATCGAAAAGCGCTTCGGCCAGCAGCACAATCTCGGCGAATCGAACATCACGCCGTGGCGTCGCGCGGTGTGCGGCGATCTGACCTCCGCGTTCAACTTCGCGAATCCGAACGCGTCGGTGCCGTCGCTGCCGGGCACGAGCGGCTACGTGCCGCCCGACCAGAACCGTCACCCGGACTACGTGCCGCAACCGCCGACGGTGCAGACGGTGCCGAAGCAGGAAGCGGGCGTGCGCCCGGCGCGCGCGTTGCCGTACGAACTGTTCGTGCGCGTCGAGGAAGGCTCGAACGGCAAGCTGACGATGCGCCTCGTCAACACGGGCCGCGCGGGCGCGGTGTTCCTCGTGTACGCGGCCAATAGCGCCGACGCGCCGCGCAGCTATACCGTCGAAGCGGGCAAGCATCTGCAGGACGCGCTGCTGCTCAACGCCGACGGCAGCTACGACTTCAGCGTGCACGGGCCGAACGGCTTCCTGCGCCGCTTCGCGGGCAAGGTGGTCGCACGGAACTGGTGGAATGGTTCGGACACCGCACGGCCGGCCGTCGCCGAAGGCTACGATGTCGCGAACGGCAATCTGCAACTGCGGCTCGAGAACGTCGGCAGCGCGCGTTGCCAGTTCACGATCGTCAACGCGTACGACGCGAGCCATGTGATCAAGCATTCGGTACGCGGCGGCGACACCGACAATCTGTACCTCGATCTGCGCAACGCATACGGCTGGTACGATCTCGCGATCACCGTCGATACGGACCCGACGTTCGCGCGCCGCATCGCCGGTCATGTCGAGACGGCAAACAACAGCATGAGCGATCCGGCGCTGGGCGGCTGAGCGTCGCTGTAACCCAACGCTGCAAAAGCAACGGCCGCTGGCTCTTCGAGCACAGCGGCCGTTTTTCATCCAGCTCTCGAACGCAAGCCCGCAATCGCGCGCGCGTCTACGATTCGAAATCGAGCCCGCCGATCAACGTAACCGGCTCACCCTGCGTGTGCGTGGAGAAATCGAGTTCGCGCGCCTGGGTCCACGCATTGAGCTTGCGCGGCAGCGCGGCCAGATATCTGGCGAAACGCGTCGCGCCCTGCTCGCCCATCAGCCTTTCTATTTCGTCGCTGTCCCAGGTCAGATACAGATTCAACGGATGCGGGTAATGACCGAGCTCATCGAGCGGCGTGGCATGAATCCGCACGCGGGTGGGCTGACCCTGTTCGCCATGCGGCAACACGTCGGTGTGCACGGTCTTGGCGATACACGCGGCGATCGCCTCGGCAATGCGCGGCGCGAACTCCTGGTCGAAACGCATTGCACTCTCGGGGCGCATCCAATCTCTCCGCTGTGATTCCCATCGTGGGTTGGTCATCGTAGCAGACTCAGTTTTTCGCCGGTGGGATCGCGTCCGGACCGTGCGTCAGCGCCTCGCGCAGCGTCTTGCGGATCACCTTGCCGGTGGCCGTCATCGGCAGGCTTTCGACGAAGCGAATCTCGCGCGGATATTCGTGCGCGGCCAGACGCGTCTTCACGTGCTGCTGGATCTCGCGTACGAGTGCGTCGTCGCCGACGAAACCCGCTTTCAGCACGACGAACGCCATCACGATTTCGGTGCGCTCGCGATCGGGGGCGCCGACCACGGCCGCCATCGCGACGGCCGGATGACGCAGCAGCGAATCCTCGATCGACGCCGGCCCAATCCGGTAACCGGCGCTCGTGATCACGTCGTCGCCACGACCGACGAAGCGAATGAAGCCGTCCGCGTCGCGCGTGCCGAGATCGCCGGTCAGCAGAAACCTGCCGCGGAATTTGTCGTCGGTGGCCGCAACGTTGCGCCAGTAGCCGAGAAACATCACCGGATCGGGCGCGGCCACCGCGATATCGCCGATCGCGCCGGGCGGCAGCTCGTTGCCGGCGCCATCGACGATCGCGACATGGTGCCCCGGCACCGCGCGCCCGATCGCGCCGAAGCGCGGCTCGAACAGCGCCGCGCACGACGACACCACGACGTTGCACTCGGTCTGCCCGTAGAACTCGTTGATCGTCACGCCGAGTGCGTCGCGCCCCCAGCCGATCAGTTCCTCGCCCAGCGATTCGCCGCCGCTCGCGACCGATTGCAACGCGAGACGCAGATGAGCGGGCCGCTCGACGCCGCGCATCATCTTCAGCGCGGTCGGCGGTAGAAACGCATGGGAGACCGCGTGACGCGCGAGCAGATCGAACGCGGCGTGGCCGTCGAATTTCGCAAAACGGCGCGCCAGCACCGCGACACCGTGATGCCACGATGGCAGCAGCACGTCGAACAGCCCGCCGATCCACGCCCAGTCAGCGGGCGTCCACATCAGCGTCGCGCGCGCGGGAAAGCCCTGCTGCGACATCTCGACGCCGGGCAGATGCCCGAGCAATACGCGATGCCCGTGCAACGCGCCCTTCGGTTTTCCGGTCGTGCCCGACGTATAGATGATGATCGCCGGATCGTCCGCGGCGGTGTCGGCCGGCGTGAACTCGGCGCAAGCGCCATTCAACGCCTGCCAGAACGACCGCACGGGCGCGTCCGATGCTTCGTCATCCTGTTCGATATCGACACTGAACACGTGTCGCAACTCGGGCAGCGCGCCGCGAATTTCGTCGATCTTTTGCACGCCGGCGTGATCGGTGATCAGCGCGAGCGCGCCGCTGTCGCCGAGCCGATGCTCGATCGCGTCCACGCCGAACAGCGCGAACAGCGGTACCGCGACCATGCCGGCCTTGTAGGCCGCGAGATGCGCGATGGCCGTTTCGATCGATTGCGACAGAAAGATGCCGATGCGCTCGCCGCGCCGCGCGCCCGCCGCGAGCAGCGCATTGGCGAAGCGGTCGGACAGGGCTTTCAGTTCGTCGAACGTATAGCGGGTCGCGCGCCCGCCGGCGTCTTCGTAGATCAGCGCGAGACGCCCCGAGCCATCGGCCCACCTGTCGCATGTGTCGACGCCGATGTTGTAGCGCGGTGGAATACGCCACGCGAATCTGGCCGTGAGCGAATCGTAAGTCTCGCCGTCGAGGTTCATCGGGTCTCCTGGATATCGTCGTTGTCGCTGCATGGCGTGATGCATGGTCCGTCGCTTGCTGCCTCTGCGCGCACGACCGATGTTCCGCAGTTTAGCCCACGACCTTGCGCACTCGGTTGATGCATTGCCGTGCGCAACTGAATTCGCCAGATACGACATAGTCCCGCTCATAATCGCCGACTCGTGGCGCTGAACTCAACGTTTTGCGACAACTCCTGTGCGATTCAAGCCCTTTACATCTGACCTGTGCCGTGCCCGTCTAGGATCGTTACACAGGTTCGGCGCGCATGTTGCGCCGCACGATCGCTACCGGATGACATATGCGCAAGGCAAGGTTTGCATCGTTCTGGCATGGCCCGGAGCTTTCTCCCTACGAGATCGCCTGTCTGAATTCGTTCACGCTGTACGGCAGCGAGGTCGCGCTCTATAGCTACGAGCCGATCGACACTCTGCCGCCCGGCGTGATCGCGAAGGACGCGACCACGATACTGCCGCGCGACTCGCTGAACGACTTCCCGATTCACGGCGTGCCGTCGATGCAGCATTTCACCGACTATTTCCGCTTCGTGATGTTCACGAAGACCGATGAGATCTGGGTCGATACCGACATGCTGCTGCTACGCGATTTCGATCTCAACGCCAAGGGCGATCTGATCGGCCGGGAAACCCAGTCGAGCATCTGTAATGCGATTCTGAGGCTCGATCCGGATCAGCCGCGCTTGCACGAGGCGATCGAACGGGTCGAAGCGATGAAAGGCCGGGCACTGAAGTGGGGCGACACCGGCCCGCGTCTGCTGACCGCCATCTACGGCGTGAAGGCCGGTCTTCCCGAAAGCCTGTTCTATCCGGTGCACTTCAACGATTACTACAAGGTGTTCCTGCCGCGCTATTTCGACGAGTGCGCGGCGCTCTGTTCCAATGCGTACACGCTGCATCTGTGGAACAACCGGGTGGTCAAGATGGGCCTGTTCAAGCGCATCGGCCCCCCCGTTGGGTCGCTCCTGCACCACGTGTTCGAGCAAACCGGCGCCAACACGCTGTTTCGCGAGTTTTATCCGGCGAGCGTGATGCAGGCGATGATCGACAACGCGGTGGAGAAAGTCGGTAGCGACGAAGGCGTGCGCAAGCTGCTGCGCGTCGGCGTGCCGATGGTCACGACGGCCATCGCGCGCAGACTCGGCGCCTGAGTTCGCAGCTTCAGTTCGCGCCGCCCCTGCCCGAGCCCTGCGCCTGCTCCAGCACGAAGTCGATGAACGTCGCCGCCGCGCGCGTGTGATGCCGATTCGGCATGTACAGCATGTACATGTGCGTGCCGAAGATGCTGAGCCGCCAGGCATCGAGCGCGGTCAGCACGGCGCCGAGCTTCAGATCGTCCTGCACCACGTAGTCGGGCACGAGTCCGACACCGAGACCGGCCAGCACCGCCTGGCGCAAAAATAGAAAGTTTTCCGAAATAATCGTCGGTTCGAGCAGGACTTCATGACGCTCGTCGCGCAGATACGCGGCGAGCCGCAACTGCTTGCCGATCACGGCCGCGGTAATCAGCGGCGCGGTGCGCAGGTCGTCGAGCGTCGCGGGCATGCCGTGTGTCCGCGCGAATTCGGGGGATGCGCAGGCCACGTACCGGACTGGCCCCATGTCCCGCGCGACGAGGTTTTGCGGCGGCTCCGACATCACGCGCACCGCGATGTCGATCTCGTCGCGCATCAGATCCTCGACACGGTTCTCGAACATCACATCGAGCACGATACCCGGATACAGCCGCTTGAACGCGATCAGCCAGTCGGACATCACGAGCTGGCCATAGCCGCTCGGCACGCTGAGCCGCACGCGCCCCTGCAGGCTCTGGCCCAGTGTCGTCACCGACTCGCGCGCGGCCAGCAGCGCGTTGCGGATCGTGCGGCCGTGCTCGTAGAGCCGCAGACCGATCTCGGTCGGCTCGACGCGACGCGTGGTGCGTCGCACCAATTGCAGGCCGACCGAACGCTCGAGCTGATTCAGGTGATAGCTGACGTTCGCGCGGCTCATCTTGAGCCGGCGTGCCGCTTCGCTCAGATTGCCGGCGTCGAGGATATCGACGAGCAGGGTCAGCGAGTTGACGTCCATCGCCCAGTCTTTGTCAAAATAATTTTGACAGTCTGTCAATCAACGGTGTAATTGTCAATGAACGTTGACCACTCCAGAATGGGACGATCCGGCGCGCCTCGCCATCCTCAAACGGAGACACCTACGATGACCCTTTCCTCCTCAGCCGACGTCGTCACGCGCGAATTGCACGGCAAGGTCCTGCTCGTCACGATCGACCACGCGCCGGTCAACGCGCTATCCGCCGACGTGCGGCGCGGCCTGCTGGCCGCGATCGAAGCCGCCGACGCCGACCGCGCGGTCGAAGCCGTGCTGATCGTCGGCGCGGGGCGCAACTTCATCGCCGGTGCCGATATTCGCGAGTTCGGCAAGCCGCCGGTGCCGCCTTCGCTGCCGGACGTGTGCAACCGCATCGAGGCATGTACGAAACCCGTGATTGCCGCGCTGCATGGCGCGGCGCTCGGCGGCGGGCTCGAAGTGGCGCTCGCCGCGCATTACCGGATCGCCGTCGACGGCGCGAAGCTCGGCCTGCCCGAAGTGCAGCTGGGTCTGCTGCCTGGCGCGGGCGGCACGCAACGCACGCCGCGTCTGATCGGCGCGCCGGCGGCGCTCGACCTGATGCTGAGCGGCCGTCACGCGAGCGCGAAGGAGGCGCTCGCGCTCGGCCTCGTCGACCGTCTCGGCGACAGCAGCGACATCCTCGCCGAAGGGCTCGCTTACGCGCACGAGCTGCTCGCCGCGCACGCGCCGGTACGCCGCACGCGCGACGCCGCCGCATTGATCGATCGCGCCGCGAGCCGCGCCGCCGTCGCGAAAGCGCGTGACGAAACCGCGAAGAAAGCGCGCGGCCTGTTCTCGCCGCTGAAAATCGTCGATGCCGTCGAAGCCGCGATCGAACAGCCCTTCGAGGAGGGCTTGAAGCTCGAACGCAAGCTGTTCCTGCAATGCCTCGACAGCCCGCAGCGCGCCGGCCTGGTTCACGCATTCTTCGCCGAGCGCGAAGTGCTGAAGGCGCCCGAAACGCGCGACGCGAAACCGCGCGCGCTCGAGGCGATCGGCGTGATCGGCGGCGGGACGATGGGCGCGGGCATTGCGGTCGCAGTGCTCGACGCGGGGCTGCCCGTCACGCTGATCGAACGCGACGAAGCGGCGCTCGCGCGTGGCCGCGCGCACATCGACAAGGTCTACGACGGGCTGATCGCCAGGGGCCGCCTCACCGCTGAGAAGAAAGCCGCGACCATGGCGCGCTGGAGCGGCAGCACGTCGTACGATGCGCTTGCTCACGCCGACCTCGTGATCGAAGCCGTGTTCGAAGATCTCGACGTCAAAAAGGCCGTATTCGCCGAGCTCGATCGCGTCTGCAAGTCCGATGCGGTGCTCGCGACCAACACGTCGTATCTGGACATCGACGCGATCGCAGCCAGCATCTCGCGCCCCGCCGACGTAATCGGCCTGCACTTCTTCTCGCCCGCCAACATCATGAAGCTGCTCGAAGTCGTGGTGCCGAAGCAGGTCAGCGCCGACGTCGTCGCGACTGCGTTCGAGTTCGCGAAGAAGCTGCGCAAGACGCCGGTGCGCGCCGGCGTGTGCGACGGCTTCATCGGCAATCGCCTGCTTGCCGTGTACCGCGCCGCCGCGGACGCGCTGATGGAAGACGGTGCATCGCCGTATCAGATCGACGCGGCGGTGCGGGCGTTCGGCTTGCCGATGGGCCCGTTTCAGGTGGTCGATCTCGCGGGCGGCGACATCGGCTGGGCGGCGCGCCAACGCCGCGCGGCCACGCGCGACCCGAACGCGCGCTACGTACAGATCGCCGACCGCCTGTGCGAGCGCGGCTGGTTCGGCCACAAGACCGGCCGCGGATTCTATCTGTACCCCGAAGGGTCGCGCGGCGGCATGCCCGATCCCGAAGTCGAGGCGATCATCGACGCCGAGCGTGCGCGCGCGGGCATCACGCCGCGCAGCTTCACCGACGAGCAGATCATGCGCCGCTATCTGGCCGCGATGATCAACGAAGGCGCGAACGTCGTCCACGAAGGTATCGCGCTGCGCCCGCTCGACGTCGACGTGACCCTGCTGTACGGCTACGGCTTTCCGCGCTACCGCGGCGGTCCGATGAAATACGCGGATCGCGTCGGCCTGCCGACGATTCTCGCCGACATCCGCGAGTTCGCGAAGGAAGACCCGCTGTTCTGGCGGCCGTCGCCGCTGCTCGTCGATCTGGTCGAGCGCGGCGCGGATTTCGCGAGCCTGAACACGACGTCCTGAACCACCACGAACACTGACGGAACGACTGCAATGGATCTGAACTTCACCTCCGAGGAAGAAGCGTTTCGCGCCAGCGTGCTGGCGTTTCTGCGCGACAAGCTCCCGCGACGTCTCGCCGGCAAGGTGCACGGCGGGCGGCGTCTGACGCGCGACGACATGGCCGAGTGGCACGCGATTCTGAACGCGCAAGGCTGGCTCGCGAATCACTGGCCGAAAGAGTACGGCGGCCCGGGTTGGAGCGCAGTGCAGAAATTCATCTTCGAAAACGAATGCGCACTCGCCGGCGCGCCACGCGTCGTGCCGTTCGGCGTCAACATGCTCGGGCCGGTGCTGATCAAGTACGGCAGCGAGGCGCAGAAGCGTCACTGGCTGCCGCGCATTCTCGATGGTTCCGACTGGTGGTGCCAGGGCTATTCGGAGCCGGGCGCGGGCTCCGATCTCGCGTCGGTCAAGACGACGGCAGTGCGCGGCAAGGACGCGCAGGGCGAGCACTACCTCGTCAATGGTCAGAAGACGTGGACCACACTCGGTCATTACGCGAACATGATTTTCTGCCTCGTGCGCACCGCGACCGACGTGCGCAAACAGGAAGGCATCAGCTTTCTGCTGATCGACATGAACACGCAGGGCGTCGAAGTCCGGCCGATCATCACGCTCGACGGCGAGCACGAGGTCAATGAAGTGTTCTTCACCGACGTGCGCGTGCCGGTCGGAAATCTCGTCGGCGAAGAAAACAAGGGCTGGACCTACGCGAAATATCTGCTTACGTACGAGCGCACCAATATCGCCGGCGTCGGCTTTTCCGTCGCCGCGTTCAACCGTCTGCGCAAGATCGCCGCGACACAGCTGCGCAACGGCCGGCCGCTCGCCGAGGATCCGGCGTTCGCGGCACGCATGGCGCGCGTCGAGATCGATCTCGAGAACATGAAGACGACCAATCTTCGGGTGATCGCGGCCGTGGCGGGCGGCGGCGTGCCAGGTGCCGAGAGTTCGATGCTGAAGATTCGCGGCACCGAGATCCGTCAGGAGATCTCGTCGCTGACGCGGCGCGCGATGGGCGCTTATGCGCAGCCATTCGTCGAGCAAGCGCTGCACGAAGGCTTCGACTGCGTGCCGGTCGGCCCCGACGAAGCCGCCAGTGCCGCGTCGCAGTACTTCAATAATCGCAAGCTGTCGATCTTCGGCGGCTCGAACGAAATCCAGAAGAACATCATTTCCAAAATGATCCTCGGACTGTAAGAGGCGCACGTCATGAATTTCCAGCACACCGAAGACCGCCGCATGCTGGCGGATATGCTGAATCGGTTTATCAGCGAGCAGTACGGCTTCGCGACGCGCGATGAAATCGCACGCTCGACGCAAGGCTTCAGCACCGAATTGTGGGCACGCTTCGCGGAGCTTGGCGTGATCGGCGCACTGTTCGACGAAGCGAGCGGCGGTTTTGGCGGCGGCGGGTTCGATATTTCCGTGGTGTTCGAGAGCATCGGCCGCGGGCTCGTCGTCGAACCGTTTCTCGATACGCTGGTCGTCGGCCGGGCGATCGCTCGCAGCGGCAGCGACGTGCAGAATGCGGCGCTGGGTTCGTTGATCGACGGCTCGCGGATCGTTGCGCTCGCGCATGGTGAACCGGACAGTCATTACGAGCTTGCCCGGGTCGCGACGACGCGCGCGCGCCGCAGCGTAAATGGCAACAGCGGCGTGTGGACGTTGCACGGCGCAAAGGCCGTCGTTCAGCATGGCGAGCATGCTCAGGCGTTCCTCGTCTCGGCACGCACGAGCGGCGAGGACGATGCCGAAGCCGGCATCACGCTGTTTCTGGTGCCGAGGGACGCGGCGGGTGTGAGGGTGCGCGGCTACCGCAAGATCGACGGAGGACGCGCGGCCGAAGTGACGTTCGACGACGTCACGCTCCGCGACGACACCGTGCTCGGCTCAGTGGATCACGGCTTTGCGACGCTCGAATATGCGGTGAGTTGCGGCGTGCTCGCGCTGTGCGCGGAAGCGGTCGGCGCAATGGACGTCGCGAAAGACTACACGCTCGACTATCTGCGCACGCGCAAGCAGTTCGGCGTGCCGATCGGCAGCTTCCAGGCGTTGCAGCATCGCATGGCCGATTTGCTGCTTGAAATCGAGCAGGCGCGCTCGGCGGTGATCAACGCGGCGGCGGCGCTCGACGGCGAACGAAACGCGCGCGAGCGCGCGGTGTCGGCGGCGAAGTACAGCATCGGCCGGATCGGCACGCGAGTCGCGGAGGAATGCATCCAGTTGCACGGCGGGATCGGTATGACGTGGGAACTGCCGCTCGCGCATTACGCGAAGCGGCTCGTGATGATCGATCATCAGCTTGGGGATGAGGATCATCATCTGGAGCGGTTTGTGGCGTTGGGGGCTCAAGGGCGGTGATTCGTGTGCGCTTGCGAATGCGAACGCGTGCCGGTGACAAGTCTGCCAGATTGCACTCGCCTATCCTTGAGGAGCTGAGCCTGCCAAACGAATCAAAAAAAAGTTGAGCGATGCCGGATGGACTGCATTGCGGATGCACGTGGGCGCTGTCCTTCGCTACGACAACGACGTAGCGAACAATTGCACCTTCGGGATAGGCACACCTGCGTACTTTGGCCGATGCACCAATGACGAAATGCGGCGGCCGGTGACCTTGGCAGATGTCAACGCTCAACTCGCAACAAGGGTTCGCGCCGCGGAGGGTGCCGTCAAAAGCCGAGTTACGGATCATGAGCTAACGCGGCGGCGGTTCGACGCTCTCGTGAGCTATACCTAAGACGGGTGCAACCGGCGCCCGACAGGCGTTAGCTGTAGCAAATCGTGGGCAGAACGATGAAGTCGCAATCGAGATGGCACGCAACGTCTATGTACATCCTCGCGATGCCCACGGGCGACGGCTACCGGCAGTGCGAGTGCCAGGCCTGGTAAATCGCTGCCGCGAAGAAGCGGCGCCGTTCCTGATGCAGGGCCGGCAATGAGACGGCTGTGTGTCGCGCTTGCGCTTGTTAGCAGTTCGGCACTGGCCGCCGCATCCAATCCAGCCGACGTCATCGCAACCCGCAGTGGACTGCCCGCCAGTGAGGTCGACGCGGCCCTGTCGCATTGCGAAGCGAATCAGATGAGCATGAATCTGTGCGCGTGGCGCGATCAGATCGTCGCAGAGCACAAGCTGGAGCAGGTCGTCCAGGGCAAGGCCGCGGTGTCGGCGAGTTGCAAAGCGGCGGTCGAGAAGAGGCTCACCGCGTGGAAAACGCGCCGTGACGCCAATTGCAAAAAATCGGCTTCGCGAGAATGGGGCGGCGGGTCGATGCTGCCCACGGCGGTCGCGATGTGCAAGACAGCCGAAACCGAGCGCATGAGCAAAGCAATCGAGGCTTCGGGATGCAGATGAGCGTGGGCGAAGCGTTGACAGCGGGAAACGCTGCCCCGCGCGACGGGCAAGAAAAAAGGACTTACGGCTTTCACCGTAAGTCCTTTTGATCTTTTTGGTCGGGGCGAGAGGATTTGAACCTCCGACCACCTGCACCCCATGCAGGTACGCTACCAGGCTGCGCTACGCCCCGAACAGAAGAAAAATTATAACAGACACTTCATTCGATTAGAACCGCTCGACACGAACAAAGCGAACAAGTCCATGAACTAGTGGCCCAGCAGATCGATTACGTTCTGCAGTTCCTTGCGTAACTTCTCGACATCGATCGCAACCGTTGCCGCCGATGCCTGCACCTGACCCGCGACTCCGGCGGTAGCCTCACCCTCTTCGACCACCGCATCCGGCCCACCGCCGCCATGCGAATCGAGCCGGTTGCGCGCCCCGTTGATCGTAAAACCCTGCTCGTACAGCAACTCTCGAATCCGCCGGATCAGCAGCACCTCGTGATGCTGATAATACCGACGATTGCCGCGCCGCTTGACCGGCCTCAACTGGGTGAACTCCTGCTCCCAGTAACGCAGCACGTGAGGCTTTACCCCACAAAGTTCGCTGACCTCACCAATCGTGAAGTACCGCTTCGCCGGAATCGGAGGCAAGACGACTTTTTCGATCGTCGCTGTCATCGTCAGTTAGCCGTGATGGGTTGCCCGAAAGCGCGCCAGTCAATCAGCGCGCGAGAAGCTCGCTTCGGCGCCGTTTTCGACGAGCGCCTTCAGTTTTTGACTTGCATGAAACGTCACCACGCGACGTGCCGCAATCGGAATCGCCTCGCCCGTCTTCGGATTTCTGCCGGGACGCTGCGGCTTGTCGCGCAACTGGAAGTTGCCGAAGCCCGACAGCTTCACGCTGTCGCCGCTCTCGAGCGCATCGCGGATCACCTCGAAGAAAGCCTCGACCATGTCCTTCGCTTCCCGCTTGTTGAGCCCGACATTGTCGAACAGCAACTCGGCAAGTTCCGCCTTGGTGAGTGTCGGCGTTTCATTGGAAACGACGGCGGATGATGTCGGAATATCTCGAATCATGGCGCTGCGTTGCGCCGTAAGAAGGGCTTCGAAATCACTCGAGTTCATTTCATTCATATCTATCAAATGGCGCGCCAAGCGTAAAACAATGGATGCGGAAACAGCCGTGCAATTGTTAAATGCGGGTTATCCGCGCAACCGTGCGCCATATACTCGAGCTAGACGTTCCACCAGAGTTTGAATAGCCAGATCGACCGTTTCATCCTGAAGGGTTCCGCCAGTATCTTGCAAGGTCACCCGGAACGCAAGGCTTTTCTCGTGCGCGGCCAGACCACCGGAAGTGTTTGATTTTGGACGAAATTCGTCGAAAAGTGCAACCTTCTGGACAGCCTTGCAGGCCGGTTCGGACTGGGCCTTCTGAAGCTCGTCGAGCAGCGCCTGAACCTCGATTTTCTGATCGACGACCACCGCGATATCACGTCGTACCGGCGGGAATTTTGAAACTTCCGACGGAATCGGCAATACCCGTTGCATTAATGCTTCCGCTTCGATTTCAAACAGAATCGGCGCATGCGGCAAATCATATTTTTGCATCCAGCGCGGATGCAATTCGCCAATCCAGCCCACTGCGCGACCATTCAATTCGATCCGCGCGCTGCGTCCCGGATGCAGCGCCGGATGCTCGGCCTGTACGAACCGCGCGACCGCCGGTGCGACCAGCGCTTCGAGGTCGCCCTTCACGTCGAAGAAGTCGACGGCACGCGTCGGTGCGCCCCACTGCTCGTCGAGCGCGGGCCCATAGGCGAGCGCGCCGATCATCTTCGGCTGCGCGAAACCTTCGACGGTCAGCTCGCCGGCCTTGATCGACGGATCGTGCAGGAATACACGACCTGCTTCAAACACGCGCACGCGGTCCGCCGCGCGACGGTTCAGATTCGTGCGCAACACATGAATCAGGCTGCCGAACAACGTCGTGCGCATCACCGACAGCTGGCTCGCGATCGGGTTGATCAGACGCACGGGGTTGCTGTTGCCTGCGAAGTCCCGCTCCCACTCGACGTCGACGAAGCTGAAGTTCACCGTTTCCGCGTAGTCGCGCGCGGCGAGCGCATGACGGATCGCGTGGATGGAGCGTTGCGTCTCGTTGGTCGCGCGCATTTCGCTGGTCGCGACCGGCGGGCGCGCCGGAATCTTTTCGAAGCCGTGGATACGCGCGACTTCTTCGATCAGATCCTCTTCGATTTCGATATCGAAGCGGTACGACGGCGGCATCACCGAGAACGTATCGCCGTCACGCTCGAACGAGAGGCCGAGGCGCGTGAAGATCTGCGCGATTTCATCGACACCGATCGCGACGCCGATGATGCGGTTCGCGCGCGAAACGCGCATCTTCACGGGCGCGCGCTTCGGCACGTTGACGATCTGATCGTCGACCGGACCCGCTTCACCGCCGCAGATGTCGAGGATCAGCTGCGTGATGCGCTCGATATGATCGACGGTCGTCGCGTAGTCGACGCCGCGCTCGAAGCGATGGCCTGCATCGGTCGAAAAGTTGTACTTGCGCGAGCGACCACGAATGCTGTCGGGCCACCAGAACGCGGCCTCGAGATAGATGTTGGTGGTGTCGAGCGTGACCGCGGTGCTGTCGCCGCCCATGATGCCCGCGAGGCTTTCGATATGCTGCTCGTCGGCGATCACACCGACCGTTTCGTCGAGCTCGACCGTGTTCCCGTTCAGCAGCTTCAGCGTTTCGCCCTTGCGGCCCCAGCGTACGTCCATGCCGCCGTGGATCTTGTCGAGATCGAACACGTGCGACGGACGCCCCAGCTCGAGCATCACATAGTTCGAGATGTCGACGAGCGCGGAAATGCTGCGCTGGCCGGAGCGCTCGAGACGCTCGACCATCCATTGCGGCGACTTCGCGCGCGCATTGACGCCGCGGATCACGCGGCCCGAGAAACGGCCGCACAGATCGGGCGCGGAGATTTTCACGGGCAGCGTTTCGTTGAGCGCGACCGGAGCCGGCTTGATTTCGAGCGGACGCAGCGGCGCTCCGGTAATCGCCGACGTTTCTCGCGCGACGCCGAATACCGACAGACAGTCGGCCTTGTTCGGCGTCAGCTTGATTTCAAAAACGGTGTCGTCGAGATTGAGCGTGTCGCGGATGTCCTGGCCGATCGGCGTGTCTTCCGGCAGGATCATCAGACCGCTGTGATCTTCGGAGAGCTTCAGCTCGCGCGCCGAGCACAGCATGCCCTGGCTTTCCACGCCGCGCAGCTTCGACAGCTTGATCGCGAACGGTGCGCCGCCCTCTTCGGCCGGCGGCAGTTGCGCGCCGACCAGCGCGACCGGCACCTTGATGCCGGGCGCAACATTCGGCGCGCCGCACACGATGTTCAGCGTCGCGCCGGTGCCAGCGTCGACCTGACACACGTTGAGCTTGTCCGCATCCGGGTGCTTGACGACTTCCAGCACCTGGCCGACGACGATCTTCGAGGTCGGCGGCGCGGCCGTCCGCAGGTCTTCGACTTCGAGACCCGCCATCGTCAACGCGTGCGACAGCTCGTCGGTAGTCAGTTGCGGATCGACAAAAGTTCTGAGCCAGGATTCCGGAAATTGCATGGTTCTGTGTACGTTGTGATCAGGTTAGGTCCACGTCCGGCAGATGCTTCGTAAAGCCCGGTGGTCTTGCGCCGGTTCAGCGAGCTCTGCCGGGGACGCTCGCGGCGCGCACCAGGTGCGCTGCCGCGATTTATGCTTCGTCGCGCTCGCGCGCGCCGGGTCACGCGAATTGACGCAGGAAACGCAGGTCGTTTTCGAAAAACAGGCGCAGGTCCTGCACGCCGTAACGCAGCATCGTGAGACGCTCGAGGCCACTGCCGAAAGCGAAGCCGATGTAGCGCTCCGGGTCGAGACCCATGTTGCGGATCACAGTCGGATGCACCTGGCCGGAGCCCGAAATTTCGAGCCACTTGCCCGCGTTCTTGCCCGTTTCGAACTGCATGTCGATCTCGGCCGACGGTTCGGTGAACGGGAAATACGACGGACGGAAGCGCACGAGAATGTCGTCACGCTCGAAGAATTTCTTCAGGAAGTCGGTATAGACTCCCTTCAGGTCCGCGAAGCTGATGTTCTCGTCAATCCACAGGCCTTCGACCTGGTTGAACATCGGCGAATGCGTCGCGTCGCTATCCACGCGATACGTGCGGCCCGGCACGATCACCTTGATCGGCGGCGTGTTGGTGCGCGCGTAGCGCACCTGCATCGGGCTCGTATGCGTGCGCAGCAGCAGCGGGCGGCCGTCGGCATCCTTGCCGTCGACGTAGAAGGTGTCCTGCATCGAACGCGCCGGATGGTTTTCCGGGCTGTTCAGCGAGGTGAAGTTGTACCAGTCGGTTTCGATCTCGGGGCCGTCGGCCACGTCGAATCCGATCGTACGGAAAATCTGTTCGACGCGCTCCCAGGTGCGCATCACCGGGTGCAGGCTACCCGCATTGGCGCCGCGGCCCGGCAGCGTGACGTCGATCGCTTCAGCAGCGAGACGCTGGTTCAGAAGTGCGTCGGCGAGCGCCTGACGACGTGCCGTCAGCGCGGCCTCGACCTGTTGCTTGACGAGGTTGATCCGTGCGCCTTCGGTCTTGCGCGTTTCGGGATCGAGTTTGCCAAGGCCCTTCAACAGCTCGGTCAGCGCACCCGCCTTACCGAGAAAGCGCGCTTTCTCGTTCTCGAGGGTGGTGACGTCGGGGGCTTCTGCGAAGGCTTTTTGCGCGTCGGCGACAATCTGGTCCAGATCCATTGATCCCATCATTTCAACGTCAGTGTTCTATCGAAACAAAACTGGTTCTACCAACAAAAACGGGGCTCGGTGAGGAGCCCCGTTTTTGTTGCAGCGTCACCGAGACTACCGGATGTTCGCTGCAACGAACCACGCAGTTTTAATTGCCAGAAGCGCAATCAGGCTGCAACGGCGGCTTTCACCTGCTGAACGATCGCAGCAAAAGCAGCCTTGTCGAACACAGCCATGTCGGCCAGCACCTTACGGTCCAGTTCGATCGACGCCTTCTTCAGGCCGTTGATGAACACGCTGTACGTCATGTCGTGCTGACGCACCGCCGCGTTGATACGCGTGATCCACAGTGCGCGGAACACACGCTTCTTGTTGCGGCGGTCGCGGTAGGCGTATTGGCCTGCGCGCATGACCGCCTGCTTGGCGATGCGATAGACGTTATTGCGACGGCCGCGGTAACCCTTGGCCAGCTTGATGATCTTCTTGTGACGGGCCCGTGCGGTAACCCCACGTTTTACTCGAGGCATGTTTCGCTCCTATGAGTGTCGGTTAAGGGTTAAGCGAACGGCAGCATTGCGCGAACGGAGTTCAGATCGGAATCGTGAACTGCCGTGGAGCCGCGCAGATGGCGTTTGTTCTTGGTGGTCTTCTTGGTAAGAATGTGACGCTTGAAGGCCTGACCGCGCTTGACGGTACCGCCCGGACGCACCACGAAGCGCTTTGCAGCGCTCTTCTTGGTCTTCATCTTCGGCATGACAACTCCATTATTAGATGGACTTGGGTGTGCGGTCGGCCAGATGGCCATTTCCCGCCCTTCGAAACCCATTCCACTTGGTATGCAGACCGCCGATACCGCCAGCGGCCGCTTTTCGGGAACCACTGCGCACTTGCATGCGCGACGTTCCGAAACCTTCCGACACCAAGCCGGACACCCAGCACAGCATCAAACAACCTTGCGCCGCCGGAGCGCGCGCCACATGGCACGCCGTCGCTCCGGCCAACTGCTTCGCGCTTACTTCTTTTTCTTCGGAGCGAGCACCATGATCATCTGGCGCCCTTCCATTTTCGGCATCTGCTCGACCTGACCGACTTCGTCGAGGTCGGTGCGCAGGCGTTCGAGCATGCGCATGCCGATTTCCTGGTGAGCCATTTCGCGCCCACGGAAACGCAACGTGATTTTCGTCTTGTCGCCGTCTTCGAGGAAGCGGACGAGGTTGCGCAGCTTGACGTTGTAATCACCGTCGTCGGTACCTGGGCGGAATTTGACTTCCTTGACCTGGATGACCTTCTGCTTGAGCTTGGCCTCGTGTTGCTTCTTCGCTTCCTGGTACTTGAACTTGCCGTAGTCCATCAAGCGGCAAACTGGCGGAACCGCTTGCGGAGCGATTTCGACCAGATCTACGTCCTGCTGTTCCGACATGCGGAACGCATCAGCGAGTTTCACGATGCCGAGCGGTTCGTTCTCGACGCCGACCAGTCGCACCTCGGGTGCTGTAATTTCACCGTTGATGCGGTGCGCAGACTTATCAGTAGCGATGTTACGTTTCCTCTAAAAATTAAAAAAAACGAGCCGGGTACCAAGTGGCTCAGTTGAACGACTGCACGTCCTGGCGCAGACGCTCAATGAAGGCGTCAACAGGCATTACACCCATATCGACACCACCACGGGCACGCACGGCTACCGTTTGCGCTTCACGCTCCTTGTCGCCGACCACCAACAGGTAGGGGACCTTTTCCAGCGTGTGCTCGCGTATTTTATAGCTAATCTTCTCGTTGCGCAAATCGGCCTCGACTCTAACCCCTTGTTTTTGCAACGATTGGGCTAGCGCCTGCGCGTATTCGGCCTGACTTTCCGCAATATTCATCACGACGACCTGCATCGGCGCGAGCCAAGCGGGCATTGCACCAGCATGGTGCTCGATCAGAATCCCGAGGAAGCGCTCCATCGATCCGACGATCGCCCGGTGCAGCATGATCGGGCGACGGCGACTGTTGTCTTCGGCAACGTATTCGGCACCCAGCCGCTCCGGCAATACCATGTCGAGCTGCAGCGTCCCGCACTGCCACGAGCGGCCGAGCGCGTCCTTGATGTGATACTCGACCTTCGGGCCGTAGAATGCACCCTCGCCGGACAACTCTTCCCACGTGACGCCGCAGGCCGTCAGCGCCTCGCGCAGTCCCTGCTCCGCGCGATCCCAAGTTTCGTCGGTGCCGGCGCGCGCATCCGGGCGCAGTGACAGCTTGATCTCGACGTTATCAAAGCCGAAGTCGCGGTAGACGCTCATTGCCAGCGTGTTGAACGCGATCGATTCGCTGATGAACTGATCTTCGGTACAGAAAATATGCGCGTCGTCCTGCACGAAGCCGCGCACACGCATCAGTCCATGCAGCGCGCCCGACGATTCGTTGCGATGGCACGAACCGAACTCCGCGTAACGCAGCGGCAGATCGCGATACGAGCGCAGACCGTGATTGAACACCTGCACGTGACCGGGGCAGTTCATCGGCTTGATCGCGTAGTCGCGCTTTTCCGATTCCGTCGTGAACATGTTTTCACGATAGTTCTGCCAGTGGCCCGACGCTTCCCACAGCGAGCGGTCCATGATCAATGGCGTCTTGATTTCCAGGTAGCCGGCGTCGTTCACGCGACGGCGCATGTACTGCTCGACTTGCTGCCACAGCGTCCAGCCGCGCGGATGCCAGAACACCATGCCCGGCGACTCGTCCTGCATGTGGAACAGGTCGAGCTGCTTACCAAGCTTGCGATGGTCGCGCTTCTCGGCTTCTTCGAGCATGTGGAGATAAGCTTCCTGGTCTTCCTTCTTCGTCCAGGCCGTGCCGTAAATGCGCTGCAGCTGCTCGTTCTTCGAGTCGCCACGCCAGTACGCGCCCGCGACTTTCATCAGCTTGAAGACCTTCAGCTTGCCGGTGGACGGCACGTGGGGGCCGCGGCACAGGTCCGTGAAGGCGCCATGCGAGTACAGTTTGATTTCGTCGCTAGCGGGGATCGATTCGATGATCTCGGCCTTGTACTTTTCACCGATGCTCTTGAAGTACTCGACCGCTTCGTCGCGGGACACCACGCGACGCGACACCGGCTCGTCCCTCTTCGAGAGTTCCTGCATGCGCTTTTCGATCTTTTCGAGATCTTCCGGCGTGAAAGGACGGTTATAGGAGAAGTCGTAATAGAAACCGTTGTCGATGACCGGGCCGATCGTGACCTGCGCTTCCGGGTACAGATCTTTCACCGCGTACGCAAGCAGGTGCGCCGTCGAGTGGCGGATGATATCGAGACCGTCTGCGTCCTTCTCCGTGACGATGGCGAGCGCCACGTCGTGATCGATCAGCATGGACGTATCGACCAGCTCCCCGTCGATCTTGCCGCCGAGCGCGGCTTTCGCGAGACCGGGGCCGATCGAGGCGGCCACTTCGGCGACGGTCACCGGATGCTCGTACTGTCGAACAGAACCGTCAGGCAAACGTATCGAAACCATTGCGTTCTCCGTGGTGCCGACCGGCGGCGGCACATACAACCAGGGTCAAAAAGATAAAAAAAATGCGGCCCCGCTTTCGAGGGGCCGCATTCACATTTTATGCAAACTTCACTGGCGAAAGTGGTCCTCGACTAGCGTCGTTCCGAAGTGGTTTCGGTCAACGTTCGCGGTGTCATAACCGTATTCGCCTTTTTGCGCTCAAAGCGCTTACTGCAGTTTGCGAAACCCCAGCGAGGCCGGAATTTCATTTTCGTTGGTAGGCTCGATTGGACTCGAACCAACGACCCCCACCATGTCAAGGTGGTGCTCTAACCAGCTGAGCTACGAGCCTGAAGAAACGAGAGTATATGGGGTATAGCGCAGCTTGGCAAGTACTTTTATGCGGCGACTTTAATCCGTCGCGCCACTAGCGGGGCTTTTTCCAACCGCCCGCGCCTCAGTTCTTGCGCGTCGCGCGCACGACACCCGTGATCTCGCCCAGCAGCGTGCACGCGCGCTGAATCTGCGCGGAGCTCGACACCTCGACGGTAAATTGCATGAACGCGGCATTACGGCGCGATTGCGTCTTTACGCCGATCACGTTCATCTTTTCCCGCGCGAATACTTCGGAGATATCGCGCAGCAGACCTTGCCGGTCCGTCGCCTCGATGCTGAGGTCGACCGGGTAGACGGAATGGCCGCGGCCGCTCATCACGTCCGCCGACCACGCCGTCTGAAGCACGCGCTCCGGCGCGCGCTCCGCCATCCGGCGGAACGTCGCGCAATCGCTGCGATGAACCGACATGCCCTTGCCTCGCGTAACGAATCCGCAGATGTCGTCGGGCGGCGCCGGCCGGCAGCAGCGCGCGAGCTGGGTGAGCAACGCATCGACGCCGACCACCAGCACCCCCGTAGATGCGCCGCGCGCGACGCTCGCGCCGCTGCTGCGTTTCTCGAACTTCTCCGGCGCATCGACCTCGGGCTCGGGCGGCGGCGCATCCTGCAACGCCTGCTCGACGAGCCTCAGACTGAACTCCTCCTTGCCGACCACGGAGAACAGGTCGTCGGTGGTCTTGAAACCGAGCCGCGCGGCCAGTTGATCGAGATTGACCGAGGTCTTGCCTTCGCGCTGCAGGGTTTTTTCAACCATCGCGCGACCGTTCGCGATGTGCTCCTGTAACTCCACCGCGTTGAACCATGCGCGCACCTTCTGCCGCGCGCGCGGGCTTTGCAGATAGCCAAGTTGCGGATTAAGCCAGTCGCGCGACGGACCGCCCTCCTTCACCGCCACGATCTCGACCGTCTGGCCGTTCTGCAGCGGCGTGTTGAGCGGCACCATCGCGCCGTCGACCCGCGCGCCGCGGCAACGATGCCCAAGCTCGCTGTGCAGGTGAAACGCGAAGTCGATCGGCGTCGCGCCGTGCGGCAACGGAATCACGCGCGCCTGCGGCGTCAGCACGTAGATGTGATCGTCGTCGAGCGTGGCCTGGCGCAACTGCTCCCACGGCTGTGCCGAGCCCGCTTCGCCATGCTCGCCCTCGGAGACTTCGTCCTTCCACGCGAGCAGCTGTCGCAGCCAGGCGATCTTCTCGTCGTATTTCTCGCTCGCGGTGAACGTGCCGCCATAGCCGCGCGCACCCGCTTCCTTGTAGCGCCAGTGCGCGGCCACGCCGTATTCGGCGAAGCGATGCATTTCCTGCGTGCGGATCTGCACTTCGAACGCGCGGCCGTCGTCGCCGATCACGACGGTGTGCAGCGACTTGTAGCCGTTCGGCTTCGGCCGGGAGATGTAATCGTCGAACTCCTTCGGCACCGGCTGCCACAGGTTGTGCACGATGCCGAGCACGGTGTAGCAGTCCTTGATGTCCGGCACGATCACGCGAAACGCGCGCACGTCGTACAGCTCGGCGAAGTCCAGCTCCTTGCCGCGCATCTTGCGCCAGATGCTGTAGATATGCTTCGGCCGACCGCTCACTTCCGCGCGGATATGCGCGGCGGCCAGCTCCTGCTGCAGGCGTTCGATCGCCTGCGCGACATAGCTCTCGCGCTCGACGCGCTTCTCGTCGAGCAGTTTCGCGATGCGCTTGTAGGTGTCCGGCTCCTCGAAACGGAACGCGAGGTCCTCGAGCTCCCACTTCAATTGCCAAATACCGAGGCGGTTCGCGAGCGGCGCGTAGATATCGAGCGTTTCGCGTGCGACGTCGGGCGACGGCGTGAGCTTCGCGGCCGCGTAATAACGCAGCGTTTGCAGCCGCGACGCGAGGCGGATCAGCACGACGCGAATGTCCTGCGCAAACGCGAGCAGCATTTTGCGCAGCGCCTCGACCTGCACGCGGCGCGCAGCCTGCGCGTCACGCCCGGCCTCAGGCATCGCGTTTTGCGCCGCGCGCAAACTGACCGTGCCGAGCCGCAGCAGCTTGCGTACGTCGCCGACCAGTTGGGCGACTTCTTCGCCGAAGTCGTCGGCGATCACGCGCTCCGGATCGCGCAGATGCGGTGTCAGCGCAAACAGCGCAGCGGCCAGCACCGCCGGCGGATCGACGTTGAGCTTGCGCATGATCGACGCGGTGCCCGCCGCGTGATCCGCGAGCAATTCGCCCGACGACAGCCGCACCTCGCCCGCATGTTCGCGCACGAACGCCATCGCTTCGTCGAAGGAACGATGGGGATGAGGCGCGCTCGGAACGGTATCGGTGTTCATGGTGCGACGGCCCGCCGGGCCAGACGATTCAACGGAAAATCAACCACGGTGCTGCCGGACGGCCGCGACTCAGTCGCGCTGCGCCGCGATCACGACGATTTCGACGAGGCACTTCGGATTCGCAAGCTTTGCCTCGACGGTCGCGCGCGGCGGCGTGTCGCCCTGCGCGACCCACTCGTCCCACACGGCGTTCATGCCGGCGAAATGCGCCATGTCCGAGAGATAGATCTGCACCGACAGCAACAGCGACTTGTCGCTGTTCGCTTCGGCGAGCAGACGGTCGATGTGGCCGAGCACTTCGCGCGTCTGGCCGGCGATGTCCTGATCGTCGTCTTCGGCGATCTGACCCGCGAGGTACACGGTGCCGTTGTGCACGGCCATTTCCGAGAGACGCTTGCCGACGTGATAACGAATGACTGCCATGAAAAGTCCTGAGCTGAGGGGTTAATCGAACTACGTCCCACACGACACTGCCGATGAAATCGTCATGCGGAACTCAATATTATGACGCGTTCGCGGCCTGACCGATGAAGAACTCCCTCGCGAGCGCGATCTGGTCCGCCGCCAGGAACGCCGGCGCATGCCCGACGCCGGCGATCTCCACGCTCGATGCGGCACGCGCGGTCGACACCATCTTCGCGACCGTTTCACGCGACAGCAAATCCGACTGCTCGCCGCGCACCACCAGCACCGGCCCCTGGAACGACGCGAGCGAATGCCACAGCGCCGCCTCGCCGAGCTTCGCCGCTTCCTCGGTGACCGCCGCGAACGGCTGCGCGATGCGCGGGTCATAGCGCAGCACCCATGCGCCGTCCTCTTCGCGCAGCAACGGCGTATTGATTTCGCGCCATTCGTCCGGAGTCAGCGGTCCGAAGCTCTGCGCGAGCTGCGCGGCATAGTCAACGCCCTGCTGCAGCGTTTCGAAGCGTGCGGGCTTGCCAAGGTAATCGCCGATGCGCTTGACCGCGACCGGCTCCAGATGCGGCCCGACGTCGTTCAGCAGCAGCTTGCGGATTGGCGTGTCCGGCAGGCCGGCGAGCCCCATGCCGATCAGGCCGCCCATCGAGGTGCCGAACCAGTCGACGGTGTCGACGTCGAGCCGCGCGATCAGTGTGACCATGTCGGCGACGTACTGCGGCACCGCGTATAAGTTGGGGTTCGCGAGCCACGACGACAAGCCCCGGCCAACCACGTCCGGGCACACCACGCGATAGGTGTCCGCGAAGTTGGCGGCGAGGCGGTCGAAATCGCGCCCCGATCGCGTGAGTCCGTGCACGCACAGCAACACTCGGGGATTGTCCGGGTCGCCCCACTCGGTATAGGCGACGCGATGCAGGCCGGCAGCGCTCGCGCACCGCACGTAACGTTGACGCGGCGCGGGCCGCCCGGTGGTGGAAGCGGAATTCGTTGCGGTCATCTGGTGTCCTTGCAAAGACGCTGCGGATTGGGCTGCAAACGATTGTAAACCGCTTCGTCGCGCGGCAAGCATCGGCCAGAAGGCTTAGGAAGGTCGATCCAACCGTCCGGCGCATCCGCCGCCGTGCGCCAAAAACAGAACGGGCGAGACTCACGTCTCGCCCGTCCGGAACACACCGTTGCCGCAGCGCGGTCGCGCCGACGCGCGCAGCGGCGTTTCAACCCGCGTCAGCTCACCGCGCTCACATCGAGCGGCGCGCCGGTTTTCGCCTTGATTTCGTCGACGCTCACACCCGGCGCGAGTTCGGTCACTTTCAAGCCGTTTTCGGTCACTTCGATCACGCCGAGATCGGTGATGATCTCGTCGACCACACCCACGCCCGTCAGCGGCAGCGTGCATTCTTCGAGGATCTTGTGCTGATCGCCCTTCGCGACGTGCTCCATCAGCACGACCACGCGCTTGACGCCCGCGACCAGGTCCATCGCGCCGCCCATGCCCTTGATCATCTTGCCCGGGATCATCCAGTTCGCGAGATCGCCCTTCCTGCTGATCTGCATCGCACCGAGAATCGCGAGATTGATGTGGCCGCCGCGAATCATCGCGAACGAATCCGCCGAAGAGAAAATCGACGAACCGGGCAGCGTCGTCACCGTTTGCTTGCCGGCGTTGATCAGGTCGGCGTCGACTTCGTCTTCGGTCGGCGACGGGCCGATACCGAGCAGACCGTTCTCCGACTGCAGCCACACTTCGACGCCCGCCGGCACGTGGTTCGCGACCAGCGTCGGCAAGCCGATGCCGAGGTTCACGTAAAAGCCGTCCTGCAGTTCCTTCGCCGCGCGCGCGGCCATTTCGTCACGAGTCCATGCCATGATCAGTCTCCTTTCGCGCGGACGACGCGTTGTTCGATGCGTTTTTCCGGATGCGCATTCAGCACGATGCGCTGCACGAAGATGCCGGGCGTATGGATCGCGTCCGGATCGAGCTCGCCCACTTCGACGATCTCTTCGACTTCCGCGACGGTGATGCGGCCCGCCATCGCGCACATCGGATTGAAGTTGCGCGCGGTGCGGCGATAGATCAGGTTGCCGGCCTTGTCGGCCTTCCACGCCTTGACGAGCGCGACATCGGCGGTCAGCGAATGTTCGAGCACGTAGTGGTTCTCGCCGAACTGGCGGGTTTCCTTGCCCTCGGCGATCTGCGTGCCGTAGCCGGTGTTCGTGAAAAACGCCGGGATGCCCGAGCCGCCCGCGCGCAGCTTCTCGGCGAGCGTGCCTTGCGGCGTGAATTCGAGCTCGAGTTCGCCGGCCAGATACTGGCGCTCGAACTCCTTGTTTTCGCCGACGTACGACGAGATCATTTTCTTGATCTGACGCGTCTCGAGCAGCAGGCCGAGGCCGAAACCGTCGACGCCCGCGTTGTTGCTGATGCAGGTGATGCCCTGCACCTTCGAATCGCGCAGCGCAGCGATCAGCGCCTCAGGAATGCCGCACAACCCGAAGCCGCCGACGGCGAACGTCTGCCCGTCCTTGACGATGTCCTTCAGCGCCTCGGCGGCGCCTGGATAGACCTTGTTCATCTGTATGTCCCTTCCTTTATGGAAACCCGAAACGTGTACGCAGGCCGCCGGATCATTGCGGCTGATATCGCAACGGGTGAACTTCACGTCGCCTCACGATACCGCTACGTCATTCTAGTCATCCGCGGCTTGAGCCGCGTTGTCATCCGCCCGAAAGAGTACGCTGAGCCCGCCATGCGGCACAATACGCACAAATACATAAGTAC